>NZ_JONT01000010.1 GCF_000711975.1 Desulfofalx alkaliphila DSM 12257
TCCGCTTTTTCACCATCAACCGCATTTCGCCAGTAGTAGCCATGACGATAAAGGCGAACCATGCCCTTACAACAGGGACATCTATCAAAAGAAGGAAAATTGTTTTCCTTTCCCAAACGGGCATATTCTTCTAAATCGATTTTAAAGTCATGATAAACGACCACAAAAATCACCCCGAAGCATTTTGCAAAAATTATAGCAAAATGTCGGGGTATAGGAAACATTGTCTAACCGGGTTAATTTGAAAAAACTCTTCAGGTTAGGAAGAGGATAAAGAGGCAAGTGACACAAAGCTGGTACAGCCAAGATGTGCAATATTTATAAACAGACACAGGAACAATTTAAGAATGTGACGATATTAAACCGCGGGAAAGTAATACCTATGTTTCGATGTTTAAAAGGTATACAGCATGGGTCATTTAAAATCTAAAAACCAAGATGAGTGGTCGGAAAGAAATATCCTACAAAAAGTTGACACCGTCAAGGGACCACTCTTTTTTGACAAAAATCTAGCTATTTTGGTATAATAAACCGTGTTAATTATAAAACCCTGTCTCGTCGGTTTTTGTGGGCGGGCTTCATGCCCGCCCGGTTTCTTATGGCGGGGCGGGAGACCCGGAGGTTATTGTGATGCACCAAGATGTGCAAAAAATATTGTTAACTGAAGAAGAAATTAAAGACCGCGTGCAGCAGCTGGGGCGGCAAATATCTGAAGACTACCGCGGTGAAAGTATTTTGGTGGTAGGAATATTAAAGGGTGCAATGATTTTCCTGGCAGACCTGGTGAGACACCTTGAAATACCTACCTTCTTTGACTTTATGGCGGTATCCAGTTACGGTTCTTCCACCATGTCCTCCGGCGCAGTGCGCATTTTAAAGGACTTAGACAAAAGTATTGAAGGTAAAAACGTGATAATTGTTGAGGATATAGTTGACACCGGTTTAACCTTAAGTTACCTGGTGGATAATTTGCGTGCCAGGGAGCCGGCCACAATTAAGGTTTGTACCCTCTTGGACAAGCCCGACCGCCGCACTGTGGACGTCACCATTGATTACAACGGTTTTACCATTCCTGACGAATTTGTGGTGGGTTACGGTTTGGATTTTAACGAACGCTACCGTAATCTTCCCTATATTGCGGTGTTAAAGCCGGAAATATATAAGGGATAAGAAGCTAAGGTTGACCGGCAAGAACTGGTCAACCTTGTGTTTTAATTTGTAATTGGGAGGCAATAGCAATGTCATTGGGACAAGAAATGGTGGTAGTGCTGGACTTTGGCGGCAAATACACCCAAATGATTGCCCGCCGGATACGGGAATGTAAAGTGTTTTGCGAGATACTGCCTTACAACATAGGGGTGGATAAACTAAGGAATAAAAACCCAAAGGGTATAGTGTTCAGCGGCGGGCCGGCCGATGGCGGTGCCGAAAATGCCCCGCCGGTGGATGATGCCATTTACCGATTAGAGATCCCTATTTTGGCCGTTGGCTACGGCATGCAGATGATGGCCCGACAATTGGGCGGTAAAATCAGCGGTGATGTTCAGCTGGCAGAGGGAAAGAAGACCCTTGAAATAACAGCCAATTCAAGACTGCTGGCCGGGTTGGAAACTAAAGAGGAGTGCTGGGTGAGCCAGGGGCACAGTGTGGAAGAGCTTCCCCAGGGTTTTGCCCCGGTGGCCCGCAGTGAGGACAACCGGGCCTTGGCCATGGAGGACCCCGATAAAAAACTCTATGCAATGCAGTTTCACCCGGAGGTGGCACACACCCCAAAGGGTAAGCAGGTGTTGCAGAACTTTTTGTACGATATATGCCGCTGCAGCGATGCCTGGACCATGTCTTCTTTTCTGCGGCAGTCGGTGGCTGAGGTGCAGGCTAAGGCCGGGGATAAAAAGGTACTGTGTGCTTTAAGCGGCGGAGTTGATTCCTCGGTGGCTGCGGTGCTGGTACACCGGGCGGTGGGTGATAACCTCACATGTGTTTTTGTGGACAACGGCCTGCTGCGCAAGGGTGAAGCTGAGCAGGTAATAAACACCTTCCGGGAAAAGTTTAATATGAACTTAATCCATGTGGATGCCAGGGAAAGATTTTTAAACAAGTTGGCCGGGGTTACCGACCCTGAAAGAAAGCGAAAAATTATCGGTGAAGAGTTTATTCGCTTATTTGAAGAAGAGGCTAAAAAGTTAGGTCAAATAGATTATTTGGTGCAGGGTACAGTGTACCCGGATGTGGTGGAAAGTGGCACCGCCGCAGCGGGGGTTATAAAATCTCACCACAACGTGGGCGGTTTACCCGAAGATATGCAGTTTGATTTGATTGAGCCCCTGCGCTGGCTCTTTAAGGATGAGGTGCGGCTGCTGGGTGAAGAATTGGGACTGCCCGAAGAGGTGGTTTGGCGGCAGCCATTTCCCGGCCCGGGGCTGGCTGTGCGCTGTTTAGGGGAAGTGACGGAAGAAAAACTTGCGGTGCTAAGGGAAGCCGATGCCATTGTAACCGATGAAATTAAGAAGGCCGGCTTGGACAGGGAAATTTGGCAGTACTTTGCTGTTTTGCCCAACATTAAAAGTGTTGGGGTGAAAGGGGATAGGCGGACCTATGTGTGGACCGTGGGTGTTAGGGCAATTCACAGCAGCGACGGCATGACTGCCCAATGGGCACACATACCCTACCAAGTGCTGGATAGCATTTCAACCCGCATTTGCAAGGAAATAGAGCAGGTTAACCGGGTGGTATACGACATCACCGCAAAACCCCCCAGCACCATCGAATGGGAGTAATGCAAGAGGCGATAAGGGCTGTAAAAGCTTAAATAGCGGTTGACAGACATTGCCAATCTTTGCTAAGATGAAGTTGTAAAAAAATAAATATATCGTATATACTTGGGGATATGGCCCAAGAGTTTCTACCGGGCAACCGTAAATTGCCCGACTACGTGAGAAAGTGTACCTAGGGTTCCACACCAAGTAGGTGGTTCGGTCCAAGCGGTACAGGTCGGCTGATGTTGACTACACCGATAGGGATAAAAACCCAGGCGGTAGGTTTCGCGCGCTTGTTGTGAAACCTGCGCGCCTGGGCTTTTGTTTTTCTGTCCCCTATCGCTGGATATTTTCCTTATAAATTATGTAAGATATGTAAAACTGACTTGGTCGTTGAGCTAAATATTAATTAGGAGGATGGTGCTATGACTCAGCCTTTAGTTGGTATTGTTATGGGCAGCGATTCTGATTTGCCGATTATGAAAGGTGCCGCATCTATTTTGGACAAGTTCGGCATTCCCTATGAAGTACTGATTTCGTCAGCACACCGGGTGCCGGAACAAACCGCTGAATATGCCCGTAATGCCCACAGCCGGGGGTTAAAGGTGATTATTGCCGGTGCCGGTTTGGCCGCCCACCTGCCCGGGGTTATTGCGGCCTTTACCCCGCTGCCGGTAATTGGTGTGCCCATAAGGTCCGGCGCCCTTGAAGGGGTAGACGCCCTATATGCCATTGTGCAGATGCCTCCGGGAATTCCGGTGGCCACTGTGGCCATTAACGGTGCCAAAAATGCCGGCATACTGGCGGCGCAAATTATCGGGGCCGGCGATGAATCGGTACTAAAAAAGGTATTGGATTATAAAGAAGAAATGGCAAAAGAAGTACAAAATAAAGCTGCTAAGCTTAATGAACTGGGTATAGAGGCTTACCTGGCATCTAAGGAGTAGGAGGGTTAACTAAAAAATGATTGAACGGTATACATTGCCAGAAATGAAACGCATTTGGTCGGAGGAAAACAAGTTTCAAAAGTGGTTGGAAATTGAAATTTATGCCTGTGAGGCCCTGGCAGAATTGGGCGAAATACCTGCCGAGGCGGTGGAGGTTATTAAAGAAAAAGCAGCCTTTACCGTGGAGCGTATTCTAGAAATAGAAGAAGTGGTGCACCATGATGTCATTGCCTTTTTAACCTGTGTTGCGGAGCAGGTGGGTGAAGAAAGCAAATACATCCACCTGGGCTTAACCTCGTCCGACGTGGGAGACACCGCCCAAAGTGTACGGATGAAGGAAGCCGGTGAACAAATTCTTAGCCGCTTGGAAAAACTCCATGAAATATTGCTGGAAAAGGCCCAAGAATACAGGTATACCATTATGATTGGCCGTACCCACGGAATTCACGCCGAGCCCATGACCTTTGGCTTGAAAATGCTCTTGTGGGCGGCGGAAACGCAGCGGAATATCGAAAGATTGCAAAGGGCCATTGAAACCATAAGTGTGGGTAAAATTTCCGGCGCAGTGGGAACTTACGCAAACATCGACCCGAGGGTAGAAAGCCATGTTTGCGCCCGCCTGGGACTTACCCCTGCAAAACTTTCAACCCAGGTGCTGCAGCGGGATCGCCACGCAGAGTACATGAATACCATGGCGGTGATTGGCTGTACCCTGGAGAAAATGGCCACTGAAATCCGCTCACTGCAGCGCACTGACATCCGGGAGGCCGAAGAGTTTTTTGCCAAGGGCCAGAAGGGGTCTTCAGCCATGCCCCATAAGCGCAATCCCATTATCACCGAGCGCATTTCCGGTATGGCCCGCCTGCTGCGGGGCAATGCCCTGGCAGCCATGGAAAACGTGGCCCTGTGGCATGAGCGGGATATTTCACACTCATCGGTGGAAAGGGTAATTATCCCCGACAGCACCACCGCCTTGGACTACATGTTAAAGAAAATGATTGACATCATCAGTAATTTATTGGTGTATCCTGAAAAGATGAAGCACAACATGGAGCGCACCGGTGGCCTGCTCTTCTCCCAGCGGATGCTGCTTGCATTGGTGGACAAGGGCATCAGCAGGGAGCAGGCATATGAGCTGGTGCAGCGCAATGCCATGGAGTGCTGGAGAACAGGTAAGAAGTTTAAGGAACTGTTGGCTGCCGATGAAGAGGTGGCAAAACTAATTAGCCCGGATGAATTGGACGGTATTTTTGAATACAGCCATTATCTAAGGCATATTGATAGAATTTACGCCCGCTTTGGGCTATAAAAAGGAGCGGTACCATGCAAAAGTTAGAGATGTTATATGAAGGTAAGGCTAAAAAAGTATATAGAACCGATAATCCCGATTTGCTTTGGGTGGAATATAAAGATGATGCCACCGCCTTTAACGGTGAGAAGAAGGGCACCATTGTGGGCAAAGGTGTGCTGAACAACTTAATCAGTGCCCACTTTTTCCAGATGTTGGCGCAAGAGGGTGTAGCTAACCACTTTGTAGAGCTGATCAACGAGCGGGAGCAAATTGTAAAGGCCCTGGATATTATCCAAGTGGAAGTGATTGTGCGAAACCTGGCTGCCGGCAGCATGGCAAAACGCCTGGGCATGGAAGAGGGTACCGACCTGGGCGGCCCGGTGGTGGATTACTGCTATAAAAGTGACGAACTGGGCGACCCCTTGATTAATGATGATCACATTCGGGCTCTGAAGTTGGCCACCCCTGAACAGGTTCAGACCATGCGGGAAACGGCCTTGAAGGTCAACCAAATACTCACCGAATATATGAAGGGCAAAAATATAATCTTGGTGGACTACAAGTTGGAATTTGGCATCCATAAGGGTCAGGTATTACTGGGCGATGAAATTTCACCGGACACCTGCCGCTTTTGGGACAGCCGGACCATGGAAAAATTGGATAAGGACCGCTTTCGCCGTGATTTGGGCCAGGTGGAAGATGCCTACAAAGAAGTATACCGCCGCTTAACGGGCAAGGAAGTAAACCTATAGTGACAAATTAATAACCTGTACCCGCTTGCAAATTTTTAATGCAAGCTTCATAGGGGGTGAACCGATGGAGCGGGAATACAGCGTAAAACTGCTGCAAACACTGGCTGCGCTAGACAACAAGGAACTGACCGAACGCAATATCTTTGCCGCCCAGGCTTGCACACTGGACTTTGCCAACGAAGGTGATATCATCATTCTGCTGGAGAATGGTGTAGCCAAGCAGCAAGAGCTGCAAAGGGCATTGAACAACAAATTAATTAACTCTGCCCAGCTTCTGGGGGAGGGCGGCTTGGCAGTGGCGCTGGCACTGGCCTGTGTGGCCGGCGATGTCGGTGCAGTTATCCATATGATTGAAAACAAACCGGGAGAGGTACTCTTGTTTGAAAAATCCCCCGATAAAATAATCTTAACCACAGAAGAAAATAATGTTGCTGAATTAATACGATATTTAACGGTTTCGGGAATTTCCTTTACCCGCCTGGGCACAGTGGGGGCTAATGAGCTGGAAATTAATTTATATCGGCAGGGATGCTATTCAGGGCAACCGTCCAGTGTTATCAAGGTTCCCGTGGCAGAGTTGAGGAAAAAATGGCAGGGGGAAAAGAAATGATCTTTGATGCGAGGAACTCATCTGCTTGGTGGCAAAGGGATAAGATGCAAGAGGAGTGCGGCATATTTGGCATTTATGCCCCCGGCTCTGAGGTGGCAAAGTTAGCCTATTACGGCCTTTATGCCCTGCAGCACCGCGGCCAGGAGAGTGCCGGCATAGCGGTATCCAACGGGCAGGAGATTAGGCTGCACAAAGGTATGGGCTTGGTGCCTGAGGTCTTTACCGGTGATGCGCTAAGCAATTTAAAGGGTAAGGCCGCCATTGGTCATGTGCGCTATACCACCAAGGGCTCAAAGGAACCTGCCAATGCCCAACCCCTTGCCTTTAGGCACCGCAATGGGATGCTGGCGCTGGCACACAACGGAAATTTAACTAACGCTGAAGAATTGAGGAATATTCTTTACGACAGCGGAGCAATATTCCAGACCACCACGGACAGTGAAATTATTGTCAATTTAATAGCCCGCTACAGCCAGCAAAGCATTGAAGGGGCCATTATGAAGGCCATGATCGACATAAAAGGGGCATATTCAGTGGTGGTACTCACCGAGGAATCGCTGTACGCAGTGCGTGACCCCTATGGTTTTCGCCCCCTCTGCCTGGGGCGTATGGGTGACAACTGGGTGGTGGCCTCGGAAAGCTGTGCCCTGGAAACGGTGGGGGCTGAACTGGTGCGGGATGTGCAGCCCGGTGAAATAGTGCGCCTAAACAAGGACGGCTTAACTTCACTGCAAATGATGGCAGCATCTAGGCCTGCCTACTGCATGTTTGAATATATTTACTTTGCCCGGCCGGACAGCACCATTGACGGCTTTCACGTAAACAAGGTGCGCCGGGAAATGGGGCGCCGGCTGGCCCGTGAATACCCGGTGGAGGCGGATATTGTTATTCCGGTGCCGGACAGCGGCACTGCCGCGGCCTGGGGCTACGCCGAAGAGTCAGGTATTCCCTTTGAAGAGGGGCTGATGAAAAACAGGTATATCGGACGCACCTTTATTCAACCGAGCCAGGAAATGCGTGACTTGGCGGTGCGGTTAAAGCTTAACCCCATGCGGGAGGTGCTGGCAGGCAAACGGGTGGTGATGGTGGATGACTCTTTGGTTCGGGGAACCACCAGCAGTAAAATTGTTAAGATGCTGCGGGAATGCGACGTTGAAAAGGTGTACCTGTGTTTAAGCTCGCCCCCTGTGGTGAGCAGTTGCCACTACGGCATTGATACCAGCAACCGCAAAGAGTTGATTGCTGCCACCAAATCAGTTGAAGAAATACGTCAAATGGTTGGAGCCGACGGTTTGCATTATCTAAGTGAAGAGGGACTGCTGAGTATCTTTGCGGATACAGAGCATAAATTTTGTATGGCTTGCTTTAACAATCAATACCCGGCGGAGGTGCCCCGGAACACAGGAAAATAATGATTGAAACAAACCGGGAGGTAAACTATGAATCAAAAGGTAAAACAACCCTTGACCTATGCCGCATCGGGTGTGGATATAGATGCCGGCAATCGGGCGGTGGAGTTGATTAAAAAATCGGTAAAAAGCACACACCGGCCTGGGGTGATGGCGGACATTGGCGGCTTTGGGGGCCTGTTTGCACTGGATACCGCCAAGTACAAAGAACCGGTCTTGGTGTCTGCCACCGACGGGGTGGGTACCAAACTGAGAATTGCCCACCTCTTGGATAAACACGACACCATTGGTATAGATGCAGTGGCCATGTGCGTCAACGACATACTGGTGCAGGGCGCCGAACCGCTCTTTTTCCTGGACTACCTGGCGGTGGGCAAGCTAAGCCCTGAACGGGTGGCCGAAATTGTGGAGGGTATTGCGGCGGGCTGCCGCCAGGCAGGATGCGCCCTTATTGGCGGGGAAACTGCAGAAATGCCCGGTTTTTATGGCCCCGAGGAGTATGACATTGCCGGATTTGCCGTTGGCATAGCGGATAAATCCCGCTTGATTGACGGTTCAAGGGTTAAGGCTGGGGACGTGCTTATTGGTCTGCCCTCATCGGGCCTGCATTCCAATGGTTATTCATTGGTGCGCAAGGCGCTCTTTGAGGTGGCGGGCTACGATCTTGATACAAGGCTGCCGGATCTCAAAGGTACCATTGGGGAAGAGATACTGGAACCCACCCGCATATATGTAAAGGCGGTACAACCGCTGCTGGATAAATATGACCTTAAGGCCATGGCCCATGTTACCGGCGGCGGTATAACCGAGAACATACCAAGGGTGCTGCCCCAGGGGCACATGGCGGTGGTTGACCGTTCTGCCTGGCAGCTGCCGGCCATATTTAATTACGTTCAACGGGCCGGTGCCATTGCCACCGAGGAAATGCTGCGCACCTTTAATATGGGGATTGGTTTTGTGCTGGTTGTATCCCCGGAAGAGGCTGATGCTGTAATGGCAGACCTGGCCGCCGGGGGAGAGGCTGCCGCTATTATTGGTGAGGTGGTTGCCGGTGAGAAAAAAGTAGAATATAAGGGTGAGGGTGTGAAGTAATGGAATTACTTACCCTGGGCGTGCTGGCCTCAGGCCGGGGCTCAAATTTACAATATATTATTGATGCCTGTGAGCGGGGAGCCATCAATGCTGCGGTAAAGGTGGTCATCAGTGACAAAGAGAATGCCTATGCCTTGGAAAGGGCTAAGAAGCACGGCATTGCCAATTATTTTGTGGATCTAAAGAGTTTTCCCGATAAGGAAAGCTATGAACAAAGGATAGTTAAACTATTAAAGGACCATAAGGTTCAATTGGTATGCCTGGCAGGCTATATGCGGCTGGTTGGTCCTACCATGCTGAACCAATTTCCCATGCGGATTATGAACATCCACCCGGCCCTGCTGCCTTCCTTTGCCGGGCTGCATGCCCAGCGCCAGGCCTTGGAGTACGGGGTAAAGATCTCGGGGTGTACCGTGCACTTTGTTGATGAAGGAATGGACACCGGCCCCATAATATTACAGGCCCAGGTGCCGGTGCTGGATGATGATACCGAAGAAACTTTATCTAAAAGAATACTGGAGCAGGAGCATATTATTTATCCCAAGGCGGTGGGCTTGTTTGCCCAAGGAAGGCTGCGGGTGGAAGGCAGGCGGGTAGTGGTTAAGTGACTTAATGCAAAATTCAGAAATAAAATTCTGAAGGGTGACGTCCTTCAAAGGGGGTTATTTCTTTGATTAAACGGGCGCTTATAAGTGTTTCTAACAAAGAGGGATTGTTGGATTTTGCCAAGGGCTTGGCTGAGCTGGGGGTGGAGATTGTGTCCACCGGCGGCACCGCCAAGGCCTTGCAGGAGGCTGCAGTGCCGGTGACTTATATATCAGAGGTAACCGGTTTTCCGGAAATTCTGGACGGCAGGGTGAAGACGCTGCACCCTAAGGTACACGGCGGTATACTGGCCATGCGTACCGAAGAACATCTGGCACAGTTAGAGGAACTGGATATTACCCCCATTGATTTGGTGGTGGTAAACCTGTATCCCTTTAGGGAGACGGTGGCCAAGGCCGGGGTAACCTTGGAAGAAGCCATTGAAAATATAGATATCGGCGGCCCGGCCATGGTGCGGGCGGCTGCCAAAAACCATAAGAATGTTTTGATAGTGGTAAATCCCAGCCGTTATGATGATGTGCTCAGTGCCGTAAGGAATAAGCAGGTGTCAGAGCAGCTGCGCCTGGAGCTGGCCCGGGAAGCCTTTAGTCATACCGCTGCCTATGACAGTGCCATTTCTGCATATTTAAACGGTATCACCGGGGAAGTAATGCCCGCTGAATTATGTGTATCCGCCCAGTTGGTGCAGCGGCTGCGCTACGGTGAAAACCCGCACCAAAAGGCGGCATTTTACCGGGATACCACAGTTAAAAATGCCTGTATAGGTAACGCACAACAACTGCACGGCAAGGAATTATCTTATAACAACATTTTGGATGCCAACGCCGCCCTGGAACTGGTGCGGGAATTTGAAGAGCCCACCGTGGTAATCATTAAGCATAACAACCCCTGCGGATGTGCCAGCCATGAGCAGTTAAGTGTGGCCTATGATAAAGCCTATGAAGCGGACAAGGTTTCTGCCTTTGGCGGCATTGTGGCCTGCAACCGGCCGGTGGACGGGGCCACTGCGGCAAAAATGAACGAAATTTTCTTGGAGGCTGTAATTGCCCCGGACTTTACAGCTGAGGCCCTAGAAATATTAACCCAAAAGCCCAACCTGCGGCTGTTAAAGACCGGTGATTTAACAAAACAAACCAATGATCTGATGGAAATACGCACAGTTAACGGCGGCTTTTTATTGCAACAATGCGATCGGGAGTTATTAGACCCCGAGGCCATGAAGGTGGTTACAGAAAAACAACCGGACCAGCAGCAGCTGGATGAAATGATTTTTGCCATGAAAATTGTGAAGCATGTAAAATCCAATGCCATTGTGGTTACTAAAGACAGACAATTGATAGGCGTTGGGGCAGGGCAAATGAACCGGGTGGGGTCGGCAAATATCGCCTACAGCCAAGCCGGGGAAAAGGCCAAGGGTGCGGTAATGGCCTCCGACGCATTTTTCCCCTTTAGGGATACGGTTGATGCCGCCGCCAAAGCGGGAATTGCCGCTATCATTCAACCCGGCGGCTCGGTGCGTGACGAAGAATCTATTACCGCCTGTAACGAACACGGCATAGCCATGGTATTTACCGGCATGAGGCATTTTAAACACTAGTGGCAGTATCTTTTGTAGGGGCGGGTGATCAGGCGCCTGTAGTTGGCTTTCGTGTTTGTAGGGTAGGCGGCCCTGTGCCTGCATTCTTGTAGGGGTTCGATTCATCGAACCCTTATTGCAAATGTACCTTTTACTTAAGGAGGCTTTTCAATAATGAAGGTTCTTGTTGTGGGCGGCGGCGGGCGCGAACATGCCCTGGTTTGGAAAATCGCCCAAAGTCCAAGGGTTGATAAAATTTATTGTGCGCCGGGCAATGCCGGTATTGCACAAATGGCACAATGCGTGGATATACAGGCAGAGGATCTTGACGGCTTGTTGGACTTTGCCCAAAAGGAAAAAATAGACCTTACGGTGGTGGGGCCAGAGGCGCCATTGACCATAGGTATTGTAGATAAATTTACCCAGGCGGGCTTACGCATCTTTGGACCCAGTAAAAATGCCGCTCAACTGGAAGGCAGTAAGGCATTGGCCAAGCACTTTATGCTGAAACACAACATTCCCACCGCTAAATATGCGGCCTTTCCCAATGAAAGGGAAGCGATGGATTACGTGCGCAGTAAAAACAAGCCCCTGGTGGTTAAGGCCTCGGGCCTTGCGGCAGGCAAAGGGGTCATCATCTGTCAGTATATGGCCGATGCTTTGGATGCGGTGCGCCGGGTGCTGGTGGACAAGGAATTTGGCGATGCGGGCAACCAGGTGGTAATTGAAGAATGCCTAGAGGGCCAGGAGGTAAGTGTGCTGGCCTTTACCGACGGCAAAACCATTATTCCCATGGTGCCGTCCCAGGATCATAAACGGGTATTTGACGACGACAAGGGCCCCAACACCGGCGGCATGGGTGCCTATGCACCGGCGCCGCTGTATACGCCGGACTTACATGAAGTGGTGGTGCGGGATATATTGGAACCCACCATTAAGGGCATGGCTAACATGGGCTGGCCCTATAAGGGGATAATTTATGCCGGCTTAATGATTACAGCCGATGGGCCCAAGGTGTTAGAATATAATGTTCGCTTTGGCGACCCCGAAGCCCAGCCGGTGCTGTCCCTGTTAGATAGCGACCTGGTGGAAATAATGGAAGCGGTCATTGATGAGCGCTTAGACCAGGTGGAAGTAAAGTGGAAGAAGGGTGCTGCGGTGTGCGTGGTAATGGCAGCACAGGGTTACCCGGGCAATTACCCCAAGGGAGATGTAATCACCGGCCTGGACAAGATGCCTGAAAATGTATCGGTCTTCCACGCCGGCACCGCCCAAAAGGAGGGGCAAATAGTAACCAACGGCGGCAGGGTGCTGGGTGTAACCGCCGTAGGCCAGGACCTCCCCGGTGCCATTGATAAAGCCTACCAGGGGGTAGAAAGAATAAAGTTTAACGGTGCCCATTATAGAAAGGACATAGGCAGTAAAGCCTTGTAAACGGGAATTCAAAAGGGGAATGCCCTTGTACCTTTGTAAGGGCAGATACCGGGTGCTTGCATTTTTCTATGGCAGGCGACCATCCCCTTACATTTTAGTAGGGGTTCGATTTATCGAACCCCTATTGTTTAAGGAGGCTTTATTAAGTTCTCCGTCCTTGCGGCAGGTAAAGGGTCATCAACTATGCCGAAAGATTAAAGAAGGTTTGCATTAACCGCAACCTTCTTTTTTGTTTTAAACAGTTGTTATTTGAGTGGAATAAATTTTTATAAATAATACAGGGGTAACAGGCACTGTTTTTAATGTTTTAACTGGCATATTATTAGTCCGTTTGTTGTATAGAAAAAGAATAATCTAATTCACCGGTGTAGAAATAAGGGCTGTTGCAGAGAGTGCAGCAGCCCTTATTATTTTTCCGAACTAATTTACCCTATACAAAAATACCCAAATATGATATACTGAGTTACAACAGTAATGCACTATGCTACTCGTGAAGGAAGTGATTGTTTGTGCTAAATACAAACAGTTTAAAGCCCATTTACATACAGATAGCAGAATGGCTGGAGATGGAGATTTTAAGCGGCAATATCCAAAGTGATGAAAAGATATATTCACAGTACCAACTGGCGGATATGTTTAATATAAATCCAGCCACTGCTGCCAAAGGCTTGAATATTTTAGCTGATGAAAACCTGCTATACAAAAAGAGGGGTCTTGGCATGTTTGTATCTCCCCATGCCCGGGAGACCATTCGCAACAAACGGATAAAGCAAAACTTAAAACAATTGGCATTGGAGCTAGCAGCTGAGGCGGAACGCCTAAATGTTGATGATGACCAATTGTTTGAAATGATTAAGGCGGCCAAGCTCCAGGTGCAAAAGGGGGAATAAGGGTGAGGGTAATTGAATGCAGCGGCCTGACAAAAGAATTTGGGCCCACCAAGGCTGTTAATAGCCTGTCTTTTACCATCGAACATGGCAAAATAACAGGCTTGATAGGACGTAACGGTGCAGGGAAAACCACACTATTAAAACTGATTGCCGGATACTTACTTCCCAGCGCAGGCAGTGTCAAGGTTTTTGAGGAGGATCCCTTTAATAGTCTAAAGGTATCTGCCAACATGATTTTTATTGATGAGAACATGGCCCTGCCTGAGTCAATGAATCTTATTGAAATTCTAGAATCGGCAGGCAGTTTTTATAAAAACTGGGATGATAAACTGGCCATGGGGCTATTTGAGTATTTTAATCTAAATCCCAAGCAATACCACAAAAATCTTTCAAAGGGAATGAAAAGCACCTTTAATGCCATTATTGGCATATCAGCCCGGTGTCCACTGACCATATTTGATGAACCAACCACAGGCATGGATGCGGCGGTGAGGAAGGATTTTTACCGGGCCTTGCTCAAGGACTTTATGCACCATCCCCGAACGGTCATTCTTTCCAGCCATCACATAAATGAAATTAATGATATATTAAGCGACCTTCTCTTGCTCAAGAACGGTGAAAAGCTTCTTCATACCTCGGTTGACCGGTTAACTGAATATGCCCTTGGGCTGCAGGGCAAGGGGGATGTCATCGCAGAGATGATTAAAAATACAGAGGTCTTCTACCGGAAAAAGATAGGGAAAGACAGCCTATATGTTGCCGTTCGCAATCAATACTCCTTGGAGGAGTTGCAAAGGGGCCGCCTTAGGGGTGTTGAGATTTCCCCGGTGGCCACTGAAGACCTTTGTGTGTACCTTACCGATAAACACAATGGAGGGATAGATGATGTCTTTGGCCGAGACTAACCTGTTATCAGTGGTGAAAGCCCAGTACAATTACAAATTAAAGGCAAATGCCAGAACTTTCATCGGTTTGATTATGTTGCAGCTGTTAGGGTTTCTTCTCTCCTCCCTTAATGGCGTGGGTACAACCGGCGGAAGTTACGGCAATGCAACTTATTTAGTTAAACACTACACCGGCGACTTTATTATTGTTTTTACATTAATTTGGGCCTTTATTACCGGCATCAACACCGCCGCCGGCGGTTATAAACTGGATTTTACCTTTGTTACCAACAGACTAAGCAGCCATCTTTCTGGTTTGGCATTTCTGTTAACTGCTTCAATAATAGGCGGTGTTACCGCCACACTGTGCGGATTGTTGTTGCGCATAGCAGTGTTTTTTACCCACAGGGGCGCGGAAATAGTTTTTGGCTTTTGGATTCCGCCACTTGTTTTGATAAGCAGCATCTATATAGCCATACTCTACATTTTTCTTGTAAGCTCCTTAGGATATTTTGTGGGCACCTTGGTACAGCGAAATCGGATTTTTAACATAGTTCTGCCGGCAGCATTTTTTGGCACCCTGTTTATGGATGCCAGAAATACCAATGATGTTCAGTTGTTAGTACCTATCATTAAATTTTTTATTAAAGAGAGTTCTTATGTCCTCTTTTCTCTAAAGGTAATTCTGGTGTCTGCCTTACTCTTTGGCTGTATAGTTTTAATTTCCAAAAGAATGGAGGTTAGAAGATAATGTCATCGCTGTTATTATTTTTGGTGCTTTGCCTAGTAATTCTTTGGCTCCTTTTAATTATTAGTAATACTGTTATCAAAAAAGCACCAATATCCCTTATTGGTACCCGCTTGGTAATCAGCATTTACCTTGTGTCTTTATTATTGTCTGTACCTATCTTCTATGCCGTTGCAAGCCCCACAGATTCGGCGGCAGTAACGGAGACAGCACGGGAAATATCTTTGGAAGAATACAGCCGCCTATTGGATGCAGTCTATGAGGGTCGACTGGAGGAAGACAAAGCTGCCACTTTAAACAGTCAACAGAGTATTGAATATAATAAAGAACACTTATTTGTAACCGGCTCAGACCTTCAAGACCATTTAGTCTTGATTGCAGTTAAAGAAAAGGTGGTAAATGACGGCAAGGTAGAGGTGGCAATTTATTCAGAAACACCTTCCCCTGCCCAAATTGCGGCGTTTAATCCGCCAGAAGTAAGGCTTGTGGGGGATAGGTTGGAGATTATCCCACCCCAACCAAGGCATGTGGATATCATTTATTTTGACCATGATTATACTACCTCTGCCCAATTTACCGGTAAAGGATTATTTAATGCAGGCGGACCTTATTTGTTTTCTCCCCGTCATCGGATACTATATCTGCAAGTACCTCCTGACCTCAAAATTGAAACTGACAATAGCATAAGGCATATGTTGCACTATATTGGGAATAAATAAAACTCTTTTTGTTATTCCGGCATATGACAAAAAAGTTAAAATTATAGTGCAAACCAAGGGGACGGGGGCCGCTTTGATTTTATGTTAAAATAAAAACGGATTAGTTTAGTAATGATTTGGTTTTGGAGAGTGATCGTTTGATTTACCAAAATCCCAATTATAAAAAGGTAAAGGGCAGTCGGACTTTATTAGTTCGCTGTGGCTATTGCAAAACTGACATTGCTTTATATCAAAAGATAGGCAAGGGTAGCTTATTAAGAATGCATATCCCAAGGATTATTAAAAGCTCTGTTGACTTATCCCAGAAGCCCCAAGAGTTAATTTGCCCCGATTGCCAAAAGCTGTTGGCAATGAAAATAACCTTCAGAAAGAATAAAGAAGCGTACAAAATGATCAGAAGCACATATAATACCAAAGAATTATAACAAAGCCCTTAAAATCGAAATTGAGAGAATGACACCTATCAAAGTAGCTTTCTAATTTAAGTTTATTGCGTAACACCATATGTTAGCGGAAGTAGCGCCCACTGCTTTCCTCAAAAAGTTCATTGATGCGATGTTTAATCCATGGTATTTGTCCGGCACTGACGCAACTCTACGATGGTAAAAAATAGCTACTGCGGGCTAATCCAAGATAGTCAAGCAGTTCTTCTAAAGGATTTATTAAATATCCGAAAGCCGGTCCCTTGGAAACGCCAATGGCCGGCTTTTCTTCACCGCAAATTCAAGATGTTTTTTTCGCCACCCTTATGGACTGCCGGCAGTAGTGGATACAAACAATAATAAGCAGAATGACTATCACAAAAGGTGTCCATCCAAGTCCGTTTTGTCTTCCTAAGGCTGTTTGTATCGTTCCGAAAATAATGTAGGCAAAAATAAAACTCATTAAAAAATTCATGCTCGCCATCATTCTTGCGATGTATATTCTCATTGCCTTTACCTGGTTTTCATTTAACTCATCTTTTTTAACCGTGGGCACATTGATGAGATGGATAAAGTTCTTCCAGTTTTTTGGGGCAACACACAAAAAATAGTTTAAAAGCCAGGTGAAGGCGAATAAATGCACAAATAAGATTAGTAAGCCCACCAGTGAGATTTTACCGCTCCAGGCGTCCGGTTCACCTGTAAAATTATAGTGTGTCGGAATCTCATCCGGCAATTGTCCGTACATGAGCGCCAGATAAAGGGCCGCAAATATAAGCATACCCATGGCTATGAAATCAACATAGGGTGGATAGTATTGTTTAATTCGCTGCCAAATTCTCATGTTTTTCTCCCTTTATTTAGTAAATTTTCTAATACTAGAAAACCGGCAAAATAATTGCCCCATGCCTTTCGTATTCCTCCGGTATTTCTCCTATTGGCCAACCGGGGGCTGTGGTTTCAACGTAGTAGTATCTACTTCCCCGGTATTCATAGTATGCCCCGGGCAGATTTTCTCCCTTAATACCCACTGCCATATGGCCTACGGGGTCATCGGGCAGCAGGATCAGCACTGCACCGTAATCCATTTCATTAAGTATTGCTGCCAACAGAATGCTGGTGTCTTCGCAGTCTCCCACTTGATCAACTAGGGTTTCTATGGGGTAGCGGGCATATTGAGCCCTTCCTTTAGTTTCTTCATCATCTGCATATTCAATGTTTTGCACAAAGGAAATTACTAATTCCACCGTTTCTTGTGGTGTATAACCTTCATCGCCGGCCACCTGGGTAAACTTTTCGGCCAGGGCAGCTATATAGGGGGCATGGCCGGCATCTTTTACGTAAACAGAAAAATCATTGGTGGGTGGTCTTTGTAATTGGGCGTAATGCCGGTAAAGGTGCTGGGGTACTTGCATTCGGTAGGTCCAGGTTTTGCCACCGTAATCCCACACAAATTCCCTTTCAAAGACTTCGGAGGATATTTGTAAATCAGGATCATTAAACGCGGTAACGGTGCTTTCAGAGTAGGTAAATATTTTCTTTATACCTGCTAAATAACCCTCTCCGGCTATTCTTTCAATTTTGGAGACAAGCTCCAGGTTCAGCGGTATGCCCTTTGCGCTTACCTTTGAGGACATTAATAAGGGGGTGACCATCAGTATAGCGGCCAGAATAAAGGAAATAAGAATCACTTTACCTAGTCTCAATACAGTTCACCGCCTTTATTAAATTATATTAAACATATATTCAATAAAAGTGTTTTTCTTCCTGCCTAGTTTACATAATATATTTTTAAACAAAAACACTTTCAATTTTTAACGTATTAAAGGATTTTTTGTGGCAAGCGTCGAAAAACGGATAAAGGGATATAATATGGTAAGCCAGGAGGGATTATTATGGGATACAGGGGTAAATTAAAAGATCCGTTAAACGATAACTTATTTGAAGCGGTGCTTACTCTGGAAACAATAGATGACTGCTATCGTTTTTTTGAGGATATCTGTACTGTGGCTGAACTGCGGGCGCTGGCCCAGCGTCTGGAAGTGGCTAAAATGCTGGAAGCAAATCGGACCTACGGCGATATTGCCTCTATAACCGGGGCCAGCACTGCCACTATCAGTCGGGTGAAACGCTGCTTAAACTATGGTGCCGACGGGTACAAATTGGTGCTTAAAAGGTTAGCTGCGAAACAAGAGGGGCTGGAAAAGCCACTGGACGAACGGGAGAGGGAGTAGTTATGACATCAAGTCGTTTTGGCCGCCTGCCCGAAGGGGTCAGGGACTTACTGCCCGCCGATGCCAGGCGTAAAAGACAAATGGAACAAGCCTTTGCAGATGTGGCTGGGAGCTGGGGGTATCAAGAGGTGATCACCCCCACCTTTGAGTATTTTGAAAATCTTTCATCGGGGGACAGCGACGATGATAAGCTGTATAAGTTTTTAGACCGCCGGGGCCACCTGATGGCCCTGAAACCCGATGTGACCAGGCCCATTGCCCGCTTGGTCGCCACCCGGATGCGCAACGCTCCTTTACCGCTGCGCCTATATTACTTATCCCATGCCTTTAACTACGAGGAACCCCTTGTGGGCCGGCAGCGGGAGTATTATCAGGCCGGCGTTGAAATACTTGGGGCGGCAGGCCCTGCGGCGGATGCCGAAGCGGTGGCGCTGGCGGTGGAAGCCATGCAAAGCTGCGGCTTACAAGAATTTAGAATGAGTCTGGGTGATGTGAGTATCTTTCACAGCTTGATGGAAGAACTGCAGCTTTCTGAACTGCAGGTGCAGGCCATTAAAGGGGCCGTGGGGAAAAAGGACTTTGTACTGTTGGAAGAACAGCTGTCCTCAACCGGCATATCCCAGGAAAAACAAAGGCGTATTTCCAAGCTGCTGTCGCTGAGGGGTGGGCCTCAGGTGCTCGATCAGGCCAGGGAGATATTGGACAGTGAAAGGGCCCTGGCCGCTCTGGAAAATTTGGGCCAGGTTTATGGCACATTAAAGAGTTACGGTGTACAGGAAGCGGTGACTTTAGATTTAGGACTGCTGCTGGGCTTAGATTACTACACCGGGGTGGTCTTTGAAGGGTATACCCTATCCTTGGGCTTTCCGGTCTGCGGAGGGGGCCGTTACGACAAACTCTTAGAACATTTTGGCTACCCCTTACCTGCCACCGGCTTTGCCCTAAGCCTAGATCAGTTGTTGGCTGTCAAGGAGAAAGAGCAGGACCGGTCTGAAGAGGCCTTGGTTGATGTGCTGGTGGCCTGGGGTGAGAACAGGCTGGATGAGGCGGTGAGAAAGGCACAGGAACTTAGGGCCCAGGGTTTAAAGGTTGAACTGCAGCTGGAGCCAGGCACTCCAGATGAAGCAAAAGATTATGCAATAAATAATAAAATAAAGAGACTGGTATATATTAATACAGGGGATGTTCAGGATGAATTATTAACATGAGCAGCTATTCCCCACTAATTTAAAAGGAGGTCGGTTATAGTGTCTATCTGCCGCAAGTTGTTATTGACCCTGTTAATACTTGGTCTAACGGTTGTCATGGCATCCTGCTCCAGACAAGGGATAGATCCCATACCCGGTGTGCAGTCGCTGCTGCCGCTGGAGGAGGGCAACCAATGGCATTACCGGGGTATCAACAGTGAATACGCCCAGTACAGCGAACGGGTCTTGTACCTTGAAGGCAGCCGGGTGCAGGTGGTAAGGGAAAACCCAGGAACCACAATGGTTTTTATATATCAAGTGGAAGAGGACAGTATTGTGCTGGTTTACAGCCAAGAGGAATTTTATAGCGAAGAAAACATTTTAGACAGGGAAAATAACACCAGGGAAGTAATTTTGCAAGGGCCTGTGGCTGTGGGCACAAGCTGGCAGGTGGGGGACCGGCATTACGAAATTGTAGAAACCGATGCAAGGGTAGAAACGCCGGCCGGCCAATTTCAAAATGCAGTGAAGGTGCGGTCTGTATTCACGGGCAGCGAACATGAAATTATTCAACACTATGTACAAAATGTGGGTATGGTTAGGTCTGAGTTTATTTCCGGTGACTCCAAAATAATTTCAGAATTGGAAAGCTACCATGTAAATTAGAAATAAAGCAAAAACTTTATAAAATCACTTGACACCCCCGGCCTGGGGGTTTATCCTTTTAACATATCATTAATTTAACTAACTAAAGGAGGCCCCGTTGTGGTTGCAGCTGCTGAATTAATTACCTTTGCTATACCGAAGGGTACGCTATTTAAACCGTCCATAAAGCTGTTGGAGTCCGTGGGTTTTAATTGCGATGTGTTAAAAGGCGACTCCCGCCAGCTGGTTTTTACGGTGGAGGAGCAAGGTGTGCGCTATATAATTTGCCGCCCCACCGATATTCCTACATTTGTGGAGTATGGGTCTGCAGACTTTGGCCTGGTGGGTAAGGATACCATTGTGGAACAAGAAAGGGACGTTTATGAACTCTTGGATTTAAAATACGGAGGCTGTCGTTTTGTGGTGGCGGTGCCGGAGCGACTTAAGGACATGGGTTTAGAAGAGTGGGGCCAGGCCAGGGTGGCCACCAAGTTTCCCCGGGTGTCGGAAGAATACTTTCGCTCCAAGGGCCTGCAGATGGAAATAATAAAACTGCATGGCAATATTGAGCTGGCCCCCACTGTGGGGCTGGCCGAAATGATAGTGGATATTGTCTCCACCGGGCGCACCTTGAAGGAGAATAATTTGGTTCCCATTGAAGAAGTAATGCGTTCCACCGCTCGGTTAATTGCCAACAGGGTAAGCCATCAGTACAAGGCGGAGAGGGTAAACGCTTTGGTGGAAGATTTTAGAAATGCCATTGATGGAGGGCTGTTTGATGATTAAAGTAGTTAACTCTGATGATTTGGCCCTGGCCGGATTGCTGTATCGCCGGGAAACCGGGCAGAAGGAAATAGCCGACAAGGTGGCCAAAATTGTTGAAGCGGTGTGCAATGAAGGGGACACCGCCCTTTTAAGATTTACCGAGGAATTTGATAAGGTACAACTGACCCCTGATCAATTGAAGGTGAAAGATGAAGAAATCGATGAGGCATATAAGCTGGTTGAACCTGCGGTGCTGGAGTCACTGCGGTTGGCCAGGGACCGCATTGAAAAATTTCACAGGCGGCAGCGGGCCGACTCTTGGTTTGAACCCGATGCCGAAGGTACAGTGATGGGTCAAATGGTGCGCCCCCTTTTTCGGGTGGGCAGCTATGTGCCGGGGGGCACCGCCTCTTATCCATCGTCGGTGCTGATGAATGTTATTCCTGCTAAGGTTGCCGGTGTGAAACATATTGTGATGGTTACTCCCCCCGGCAAAGACGGCAGGATTAACCCCTATACCCTGGTGGCTGCCCGGGAGTCCGGGGCCACGGAAATTTACCGCATTGGCGGTGCCCAGGCCATTGCCGCCCTTGCCTATGGCACCCAAACAATTCGTCCGGTGGATAAAATAACAGGCCCGGGGAATATTTATGTTACGCTGGCTAAGCAGCAGGTTTATGGCCAGGTGGACATAGATATGCTGGCAGGTCCCAGTGAGGTGCTGGTTATTGCTGACGGTAAGGCCAATGCCGCCTATATTGCCGCCGACATGTTGTCCCAGGCAGAACACGACCCCCTGGCCGCAGCCCTCTTATTAACCCCTGACGAAGGGCTGGCCCAACGGGTACAGGAGGAACTAAGAAAACAAATTGCCGGGCTGCCCAGGCAAAATGTTGCTAAGCGTTCCCTGGGGGATTACGGCACCATTGTCATTACTAAGGACTTAGACGAGGCCTTTAAAATAGTCAACAGATTTGCGCCCGAACACCTTGAACTTTTGGTGGATGACCCCTTTTCCTGGCTGGGCAAGGTGTATAATGCCGGTTCGGTATTTTTGGGGCCCTATTCGCCGGAACCGGTGGGGGATTATCTGGCAGGGCCCAATCACGTACTGCCCACCGGAGGCACCGCCAGGTTTTACTCAGGCCTTAACCTGGATGCCTTTGTAAAAAAATCCACCGTGATTTCTTTTTCCAAGGCCACCTTAAGTCGTTTGGGTGATCACGTGATACGCTTGGCAGAGGTGGAGGGCTTACAGGCCCATGCCAATGCTGTGCGCTTGAGGTTAGAACAAGAGGGAAAGAATGGGGGAGATAAATAAATGTTTAACCCTTCTTTATTGATGCGGGAAGATTTGCGCCGGCTAAAGCCGTATCAACCCCATGATTATCCCGACACCGTCAAATTGGATGCCAACGAAAACCCCTATCCCTTTCCGGCGGAGGCCCTGGAAGAAATAGGGGCTATGGTTGGCCGGGTGGATTTTCCCCGCTATCCGGATCCGGTGGCAAATGACCTGCGCAGGGATTTGGCCGACTATGCCGGGGTGCAGCCGGAGCAAATATTGGTGGGCAACGGCTCTGACGAAATCATTTTAAATTTAGCAATGGCCTTCGGCGGCGGTCGGTCGGTGGTCATTGCCGCCCCTACCTTCTCCATGTACCGCATTGACAGCCAAATTGCCGGGGCAGAGCCGGTGGAAGTGCCCCGCAGTGATAACTTTGACATTAACGCCGGCGTGATGGTGATGGCGGTCCGGGGCACAGGCGCTAAGCTGATGATCCTGTGCAGCCCCAACAACCCCACCGGCAATGCCACAAAAATGGAAGTCATTGAAGAAATTGTCGATAATACCGATGCGCTGGTGGTGGTGGACCAAGCCTACATCGAGTTTGGCGGCGAAGACTGTGTAAGGCTCTTGGATAAGTACCCAAATGTGGCTATACTGCGCACCTTTTCTAAGGCCTTTGGGCTGGCCGGTTTGCGGGTGGGCTACCTTTTGGCCTCCCCGGCGGTGATCAATGAGCTGATGCGCATAAAACAGCCCTACAACTTAAATAGCTTTTCGCAAATGTCAGCCAGGGTGGCCTTAAAGTATTTGCCCCGGTTTAAAGCCCAGTGGCAGAAAATAATTGCCCACCGGGATGAATTATCCCAACAGCTTTCTAAGATGCCCGGGCTAGAGGTTTACCCCTCTGATGCCAACTTTATACTGTTTCGCACCGGCCTGGATGCGGATTTTGTGCACAGCCGGCTTATAGAGAAGAAGGTGTTAATTAGAAATCTGGGGAAAGATATGCCCGGCTACCTGAGGGTCAGTGTGGGCACCGCCCAAGAAAATGCAGTGTTTATTAAGGCGTTGTCAGAAATTATTGGCGAGGTGAAGTGAAGTGGCAAGAACTGCCAAGATAGAAAGGCAAACCACAGAGACCAATGTTTCTCTGAATTTGGGCCTTGACGGTGCCGGTGTGGCGAAAATAAGTACCGAGGTGGGTTTTTTTGACCACATGCTAAACCTGTGGGTAAAGCACGGGGGCTTTAACTTAGAGTTGTATGCCCAGGGCGATCTCTGTGTGGATGCCCACCATACCGTTGAAGATGTGGGTATTTGCTTGGGCAAGGCGGTGCGGGAGGCCTTGGGTGATAAAAGGGGCATCACCCGCTACGGACATGCCTTTGTGCCCATGGATGAAGCGCTGGTGCTGGCGGTGGTGGATTACAGCGGCCGGGGCTACCTGGCCTTGGAGGCGGATTTCCCCTCCCAAAAGGTGGGGGAATTTGATACTGAATTGGTGGAAGAATTTTTACGGGCCCTGGCGGTAAACGGTGAGTTTACACTGCATGTGCGGGTGCTAACAGGTAGAAATACCCATCACATCATAGAGGCAATTTTTAAGGCCCTGGGCCGGGCAATGGGCCAGGCGGCCGCCATAGATGATAAGGTTCAGGGTATACCCTCTACCAAGGGCCTACTTTAATTTGTCCCTTTTGTATCTGCAGGCGGTTAATAAAGAACTTTTTAAGAAAGTTGGTGTGAAATGCTAGTGATTCCGGCCATCGACCTTAGGGATGGCAGATGTGTTAGATTGGTGGAAGGACGACTGGATCAAGAAACGGTATATTCAGAACAACCGGTGGATACTGCTAAACACTGGCAGCAAATGGGGGCTGAATACTTGCACCTGGTTGATTTGGACGGTGCCTTTGCTGGTTCTCCCCAAAACTTAGATGTAATTAAAGAAATAGTGAAGGTATTAAATATACCGGTGCAGGTGGGCGGTGGCATTAGGGACCTTGGCACCGTTGCCATGCTATTGGATATGGGGGTAGACAGGGTGATACTGGGCACCGCTGCCATATCCCAGCCCCACTTGGTGCAGCAGGCGGTGGAGAAGTACGGCGACAGCATTGTGCTGGGCATAGATGCCCGGGACGGCAAGGTGGCTGTACAGGGCTGGGCCATTGAATCCGACATGGAAGTGCTAGACCTGGCACTGCAAATGAAGGAGCTAGGGATAAGGCGGGCGGTATTCACCGACATTCGCCGGGACGGCACCCTAAAGGGACCTAACCTGGAGGCCACCGGAGAGCTGGCCCGGGCCAGCGGTTTGAAGATAATTGCCTCCGGCGGAGTATCCAGCCTTGATGATTTAATTAAAATTAAAGGGTTGGAGAGCCTCGGTGTGGAGGGGGCCATTATGGGTAAGGCCCTATATGCGGGCACCGTTGACTTTAAAGATGCCTTGGCGGTGGCCAAAGGCCGGGTGGTGAAGTGATGGCCTTTAAGAGAATTATTCCCTGCCTGGATGTGAATGAAGGCCGGGTGGTCAAGGGCACTAACTTTGTCAATTTGAGGGATGCCGGTGACCCGGTGGAATTGGCCGCCCTCTATAATGCTGAGGGAGCCGATGAGCTGGTATTGTTAGATATCACTGCCACCGCCGAAAAGAGAAAGACAATGTTAGATGTGGTGAGGCGTACAGCAGAAAAGGTAAACATGCCCTTCGCGGTGGGGGGCGGCATTAGAACGATAGAGAATATTAATGAGATACTGAAGGCCGGGGCGGATAAAGTGTGCATTGGTACCGCCGCCATTAAAAATCCCCAACTGATTAAAGAAGGGGCCGGCGCCTTTGGCAGCGGGTGTATTGTGGTGGCCATTGATGCCAGAAGGGTGGCACCCGGCCGGTGGGAAGTTTACACCCACGGCGGACGCACCCCAACGGGTATCGATGCGGTAGAATGGGCTAAAAAAATGGAGTCCTTTGGGGCAGGGGAAATACTGCTTACCAGTATGGACCGTGATGGAACTAAAGAAGGCTTTGACTTGGAGCTGACCGGTGCAGTGGCCGATGCAGTAAAGATCCCGGTGATAGTATCCGGCGGTGTGGGCAATTTGGAGCACCTGGCCCAGGGCCTGACGGTAGGGAAGGCCGACGCCGCCCTGGCGGCATCCATCTTTCACTTTAGGGAGTATTCCATCCGCCAGGCAAAGGAGTATCTGCAGCGGCGGGGTATACCGGTGCGCTTATAGGGGGCAGAAAAGTGCAGTTTAATGTCAATGATTTAAAATATAACGAGGCGGGCTTAATACCGGCCATTATTCAAGAGGCAGACAGCAAGGAAGTTTTAATGATGGCCTGGATGAATAAGGAGGCAGTGGCCAAAACGCTGGACACCAAAGAAACCTGGTTTTACAGCCGCAGCAGGAAAAAGCTGTGGCATAAGGGTGAAAGCAGCGGGCATGTGCAGAAGGTAAGGTCAATCTACTATGACTGCGATGCTGATACACTCTTGGTGCTGGTGGAACAAAGGGGACCCGGTGCCTGCCATGAGGGTTACAGCACTTGTTTTCACTACCGGATAAAAGAGGACAGGACCGTTCAGGTGGAAGGTGAGCGGCAGTTTAATCCCGCTGAGGTGTACGGGGATGAAGGCTTGGCCGGTGCAGACATCATCGATGAACTGTACCGGGTGATCTTAGAGCGCCAGGCCAATCGGCCGGAGGGTTCCTATACCACCTATTTATTTAACAAGGGTGTAGACAAAATTTGTAAAAAAGTAGGGGAAGAGTCGGCAGAGGTTATTATAGCTGCCAAAAACCAAGATGTCCAAGAGCTTACATACGAAAGCGCAGATTTAATTTACCACCTACTGGTGCTGATGGCTGACCGGGGCGTAACAACAAAGCAGTTATTTGCGGAACTGGAAAAAAGAAGAAAGTAGTAAGGGAGAGCCCCATTGGCTCTCCCTTAAACACTTTATTAATCGGCCGCCCTGGCCGGTTTGTCTAACCCCTTTTCTTACCAGGTGGTAAACTTTAATTTAATAACTATTCTATTTTCATCGGTCTCATGGATGACGTCTGTGACTGCAAAGACTTCGCTTTCAATTACCACCTTTTCACCTATACGAGGTACGGCGTTGTAATCAATTTGCCTAGACTTGATTACCTTTTCTTGTCCATCTTCCGGGAAGTGGGTCCATAAACTGTACCTTGGCATTGATATACCCCCTATGGCTTTTAGATTATTATAGCAAAGCCTGTTAGATTTGGTAAGCCCGGACCTTATTTCTAGACTAGTCAAAATATACTGATAAATTATTTTGCTTCCATATCTTTGTTAATCAAGGGCCGGTTTTATGTTATAATACACAGCAGTGTAAGGTGTTGGAGGTTAAAAATGGAGCATATATTAGAAAACTTAAATGAGGCACAACGACAGGCTGTTCAGCAAACTGAAGGGCCTGTTTTAGTACTGGCCGGTGCAGGCAGCGGCAAAACCAGGGTGCTGACTCACCGGATAGCTTATCTCTTAAAAGAGGGGGTTGCCCCCTGGAACATCTTGGCCATTACTTTTACCAATAAGGCTGCACGGGAAATGAGAGATAGGGTGGAACAAATGGTTTCTGCAAGCCAAGCCAGGGAACTGTGGGTGAGTACCTTTCACTCCGCCTGTTTGCGCATATTGCGCCGGGAAATTCAAGCGCTTGGTTATGACAGAAACTTTGTTATCTATGATGATGCAGACCAGCAAACGGTAATAAAAGAGTGTTTAAAGGAACTAAACATAGACGATAAGCGTTTTTCAGCCCGGTCAATTTCCGCTGCCATATCTGCCGCTAAAAACAAACTGATGGAGGCCGACCGCTATCTAGAGCAGGCAGAGGACTTTTACACCCAAACGGTGGCCAGGGTTTACCAATTATATCAACAAAACTTGCTGATAAACAACGCTGTGGATTTTGATGACCTGCTTTTACTCACTGTGAAGCTCTTTGAGCAGCACAGCCATGTGCTCACCTACTACCAGGACCGCTTTAAGTACATATTGGTGGATGAATATCAAGATACCAACCAGGTGCAATATGTGCTGGTAAATATGTTGGCCCAGCGCCACCGAAACCTTTGTGTGGTGGGGGATCCCAACCAGTCAATTTACCGCTGGCGGGGTGCGGATATAGAAAACATACTGAACTTTGAGCGGGATTATAAAGAGGCGAGGGTTATAAAGTTAGAGCAAAACTACCGCAGCACCCAAACAATACTGGAGGCAGCCAACGCAGTGATTGCCCACAATGCCAGCAGTAAAAAATTAAAACTGTGGACAGCCTTGGGCGAAGGCGAGCCCATAGTATTTAAATACTGTCAAGATGAGCGCGATGAGGGTTACTATCTCAGCCGCACTATCCGCCGCCTGGTGAGTGAAGAGGGTTACCGCTACAGTGATTTTGCCGTGCTATATCGCACCCATGCCCAATCAAGGGCCATTGAGGAAAGACTGATGACAGCCAATATTCCCTACAATATTGTGGGGGGGCTAAAGTTCTATGACCGAAAAGAAATCAAAGATTTGCTGGCCTATTTACGCCTGCTGGTTAACCCCCGGGATGCGGTGGCCTTTCAAAGAATAATTAATGTGCCCAAGCGGGGCATTGGCCCTGCCTCTGTTGCCAAGATGCAGAATTGGGCAGCGGAAAATAAGGTTGGCTTGGTGGATGCCTTGGCCAATGCCGCTGTGATACCGGGCTTAACTGCTAAAGTACGGGCTGCGGCGGCAGAGCTGGCTGATATGTTTGGGCAATTGAAGGAGCAAGAAGGCTATTTAAGCGTAACTGACTTGGTGGAGCAGGTGCTGGAGCGGAGCGGCTACCTAAACGAGCTAAAAAAGGAAGATACGGTGGAGTCCCGTACCAGAATAGAAAACCTGCAGGAGTTCTACACTGTGACCAAAGAGTATGACCTTAATAATGAAGAAGGGTCCCTGGAAGATTTTTTGGCCAATATTTCACTGGTTACCGATTTAGACAGCTACCAGGGGGATGCCAATGCCGTTTCTTTGATGTCCCTGCACATGGCCAAGGGCTTGGAGTTTCCGGTGGTGTTTTTAACCGGCATGGAGGAAGGTATATTCCCCCACCTGCGCTCCTTGGATGAGCCGGAGGAAATGGAGGAGGAACGGCGAATTTGTTATGTGGGCATTACCCGGGCCCGGCGGCTCTTATATCTCACCTACTGCTGGAGCCGTACTCTGTACGGGCGCACCCAAAACAACCTGCCTTCCAGGTTTATTGAGGAAATACCCGATGAACTGATCAGCCGGGATGTGCTGCACCAATCCGGTAGCAATAACAGCATCAGGACTTCACCGGCCGGCGCTTCAAAGGAAGTAGGCACCTTTCTTTTAGGTGACAATGTGGTGCACCGCAAGTGGGGTGAAGGTGTTGTGGTGGCTGTAAAGGGTGAAGGGAAGGATGCCGAAATTAAGGTGGCTTTTCCTGAACAGGGCATCAAAACCTTAATTGCCCAATACGCTCCTTTAGAAAAGGTAACAAAGTAAAGGCTCAGTACGCCTTCCTGGCCAATTAACCGCCGGCTAAGGTCTGCTGCTGCCCTGACGGGGGAATAATGTTACTGGGGGTATGGGATGACTCGATTAATCTTGGCAGCGATACTTACTGCATTAATCCATTTGATAAATACCTTGATTTATTCTGTGCGGCCGGCTGGGGTGCATACCAAGCGCTTGGCCATTGCCTACTCGCTTTTTAATGTGATTTTTTTATTTGCCAGCACCGCCAACATGGTGTTGGCACCTTTGCTGTCTTCCATTGTTGAGCACGGTATTCAGCGGGCATCGGCAGCCAGCCCCGGTGTGGATATTTCAGGGATAGTGAACACCGCCCTTTACCAACAGGAATTGGCGGCCCTTAACCAGGACATCCGGCTGGTTATTTTGGCTGCCACGGCGGGAACCCTGGTGGGAATTATATTCATTCCTACCTTTGTGAGGGTATTTGTGCGTGGAATAATGCTTTTTGATGAAATAAAATCGGTGCCCAAAATGCTGCTGATGCTACTGTTTAGCCCCCGGCGAATTATTAGTTTACTGCGCTCCTTTGAATTGCCCGGTAAAGATATGGTCCGGCGGGCAAGGGCAAAGAAGGCTAATCTGCCTAAGACCTTTTTGTGGATGAATTTTTTTGCCAATGCCATCTTTACCACCAGTGTGCTGTCAGCCATGTATGCCGGTGCCTTGTTTCCGGAGTTCAGGGCCACTTCGGTGGTGCTGTCCGGGGTGGTTAACGGATTTGCTACCCTGATGTTTGTAATGGTGGTGGACCCCACCGCGGCAATGATTACCGACCAGGCCTTGCGCGGTGAAAGGGACGAATATGACGTTAAGCAAATGTCTTTTTACCTGGCCCTGACCAGGTTGGGGGGCACAGTGCTGGCCCAGGCTATTTTTGTTCCGGCGGCACTGCTCATTCAGTATGTAGCCATGTTCATTGCCCACCCGCCCTTTTAGAATTGTGGAATTAGAAATTTAATATCGGGAGCGTTTGTTATGTCCAGTATTGAAAAGGCCCGGGCAGAGCTTGACAGTCTGCGCCGGGAGATTGAAGAACATGATTACCGGTACTATGTTTTAGATGACCCGGTGATTGATGACAGCCAGTATGACCAATTGATGAAACGCTTGCTGCAGTTGGAAAAGGAATATCCCCAATTGGTGACACCGGATTCCCCGTCCCAAAGGGTGGGCGGACAGGTGCAGGAGGGCTTTAAGCCCGTTAGGCACCTGGCGCCCATGCTCAGTTTAGGCAACTCCTTTGATGAAGGTGAACTGCGGGATTTTGATCGCCGGGTGCGTGCTGCCCTGGCCGGTCAATCGGTGGAGTATGTGGTGGAACTGAAAATAGACGGCCTGGCCATATCTTTGGTTTATGAAAAGGGTATTTTTGTGCGCGGGGCCACCAGGGGAAACGGTGAAATGGGGGAAGATATTACCCAAAATTTAAAAACGGTGGGCAGTATTCCCTTGCGCTTGCGCCGGCCGGTGGACAGGCTGGAGGTGCGGGGCGAAGCCTATATGCCCAAGGATGCCTTTGCCGACTTGAACGCCCGGCGGGAGGAAAGGGGTGAACCCCTCTTTGCCAACCCCCGCAACGCAGCTGCGGGAAGCCTGCGCCAATTGGATCCCGGCATCACTGCCCAGCGCCGGATAAGCACCTTTATCTATGCCATCGGCCATGTGGAGGGCCAGGCGCTGCCTAATCATTACGCCGGTTTACAGTGGTTAAAGGAACTGGGCTTCCGCACCAATCCTGAGGTGCAGGTTTTCGACCACATATCCAAGGTGATAGAGTATGTCAATAGCTGGCAGCAAAGGCGTTTTGATCTGCCCTATGCCATAGACGGTTTGGTCATTAAGGTAAACTCAATAGAGCAACAAGAGGCCTTGGGTTTCACTGCCAAAAGCCCCCGTTGGGCCATTGCCTATAAGTTTCCGGCAGAAAAGGCCATAACCCGGGTGGAGGATATTAAACTTACCGTGGGTCGCACCGGTGTGCTCACCCCCACTGCCTTTCTTACACCGGTTGCGGTGGCGGGCAGCACCGTGAGCAGGGCGGTGCTGCATAATGAAGATATTATTAAAAAGAAGGATATCAGAATTGGCGACACGGTGGTGGTGCATAAGGCCGGGGATGTTATTCCGGAAATTGTGGAAGTATTGGTGGATAAAAGAAGGGGCCAGGAGAGAGAATTCATCTATCCGGACCATTGCCCCGAGTGCGGCACCCAGCTTGTGAGAGCGGCGGGGGAAGTGGCCCACCGCTGCCCCAACACCCAATGCCCTGCCAGAAACAGGGAAGGCATCTTTCACTTTGTATCCCGGGGGGCAATGGATATTGAAGGCCTTGGGCCGGCAGTGGTTACCCAATTGCTGCGGGAAGGTTTAATTTCCGATGCGGCAGATCTGTATAGCCTCAAATTTGAGGATTTAATTGAGTTGGAGCGTTTTGGTGAAAAATCCGCACAGAATTTATTGAATGCCATAGAAGACAGCAAGGAGCGCCCCTTAAGCCGGCTGATTTTTGCCCTGGGAATTCGCCATGTGGGACAAACCGCCGCCAAAAAGCTGGCAGAGCACTTTGGTAGCCTGGATGGGTTGGCCCGGGCCACCGAGGAAGAATTGCTGGCGGTTTATGAGGTGGGGCCCAAAATGGCTGAAAGTATTGTCAAATGGTTTGCCCAAGAAAACAACATAAAGTTGCTAAATAAATTAATTTTTGCAGGAGTTAACACCGCCCATGAAGAAACTTCAAAGACGTCCGATGAGAGCCTGGCAGGAAAAACCTTTGTATTAACGGGAACGCTGGCCGATTTTACCCGCCGGCAGGCTAAAGCTGCCATCGAGGCCCGGGGCGGCAAAGTTACTTCCAGTGTCAGCAAAAAAACCGACTTTGTGGTTGTGGGTGAGAATCCGGGGTCAAAATATGAAAAGGCCCAAAGCTTGGGCATAGAAATTTTAACTGAAGAAAAATTTAAGAAACTGGTAAACTAAACTTATTTTTAAATCATAAAGGAGGCGTTTAAAATTAGTAAACATGTATCAATAATGGTTTTTGGCGGCGACATACCCACCTTTACCGGCGGTTGAGGCCCAAGACCGGGAGCCGGTTGCGGTTCCGACAGGAGTGCAAGGGAAGAATTTGAAGAATTTGCTTCACAAATGCAAACCAAATATGGCGAAGGAATATCGGTGGGCTTTGTGGACTTGATGAAAGATGACCTGTCGCCATATCCTGAAGTTAAGAAACTGATGGGCAGATTCCACCCGCCGCTGATTGTAATTGACGGAGAGCCCCGCTTCCACGGTGGCCTATCGGTGGAAATGATTTCAGAAGCAGTGGACGAAATCAAGAACAGCAAAGAAAACTAGCAATATAACCCCCGTTTAGGGGGTTATCTGCTTTAATTGTCATAACTTGCACATAAAAGAAAATCTTTGATATAATGTTTGCAGTTTCTAAGCCTTGACAGGCTTAGTCTTTGTATTCGGAAGGAAGGTGTTAGGCTTGATTGGCAATAAAGAATTGGAGCAGATGGCTTTAATGAGCAGGTTAGAGCTAAAGGAAGAGGAAAAGGAACTGTACACCAAACAGCTGAATGATATACTGGAAGAGGCCAAAGTGCTGCAGGAACCGGATACTGATGAAGTGCAGCCCACTGTCTATGTACTGCCGATTAATAACGTGTTTAGGGAAGATGTGGTGGGCGAACACCTTGCCAATGAAAAGGTGCTGGCCAATGCCCCTGAGTCGGAAGGGAACTTCATTAAGGTACCCAAGATAATTTAATTTACTACCGATGAGGAGGGGATTTTTTATGTCTTTACATGCCATGACAGTCCATCAACTGCATGAATTGTTGGTGAAGAGGGAAGTCAGTGCTGAGGAAATAACAAAGGCGGTATTTGAACGTATTGATCAAGTGGAAAATAAGGTAAAAGCCTATATCACCTTAACCAAAGAAGAGGCCATAGAAAGGGCGCGGCAGGTAGACAGGCGCATGGCAGCCGGCGAAAAGGTATCCCCCCTGGCCGGCATACCCATTGCCGTTAAAGATAACATTTGTACAAAAGATGTGCCCACTACCTGTGCTTCAAAGATGTTGGAGAACTTTGTGCCCCCATACAATGCCACTGTGATGGAAAAACTCAATGCCATTGGCGCGGTGACGGTTGGCAAAACCAACCTGGATGAGTTTGCCATTGGTTCATCCACTGAAAATTCAGCATTTCAGGCTACATATAACCCCTGGGATTTGGAGCGGGTGCCCGGCGGCTCCAGCGGTGGCTCCGCAGCTGCGGTGGCAGCAGACCAGTGCATAGCGGCCCTGGGTTCTGACACCGGCGGCTCAATTAGGCAGCCCGCTGCCCTATGCGGGGTGGTCGGTTTAAAACCCACCTACGGTGCGGTGTCCAGGTATGGTCTGGTGGCCTATGCTTCTTCCTTAGACCAAGTTGGCCCCATAACCAAAGACGTTACCGACTGTGCTTTAATGATGAATGCAATCTGCGGCTATGATCCTTTAGATTCCACCTCGGCCAAGGGTCAGCAGGCCGATTATACAAAATTCCTGCAGAGGGACATCCGGGGATTAAAAATCGGTGTGCCTAAGGAGTATATGGATGAGGGGCTGGCCCCGGAGATGCGGAGGGTGATAGAGGAGGCCATTATTACCTTTTCCAATGAAGGTGCGGTGGTGGAGGAAACCAGCCTACCCCATAGCCGCTATGCCTTGTCTGCATATCAAATAATTGCCTCTGCAGAGGCCAGTTCCAACTTAGCCCGCTACGACGGTGTGGCCTTCGGCTACCGCCAAGCCAATGCAGAGGATATTTTGGAAATGTTTATAAAAAGTCGCAGTGAGGCCCTTGGGGATGCGGTGAAAGGGGCAACCCTTCTTGGCACCTATGCCCTTTCTGCCGGCAATTATGACACCCATTATTTGAAGGCCCTAAAGGTTCGGACGCTGATAATCCAAGATTTCCAGAAAGCCTTGGATAAGTATGATGTTTTATTGTCGCCGGTAACCCCCACCCCTGCCTTTAAGTTCGGCGAAAAAACCGGCCACCCCATGGAAATGTGTTTGCAGCATAAATATACACTGCCGGTAAACTTGGCGGGTCTTCCTGCAGTATCAATCCCCGGTGGTTTTATAGGCGGACTGCCGGTGGGACTGCAATTGATAGGTAAGCACTTCAGTGAAGATACATTACTGCGGGCTGCCTATACCTTTGAACAAAATACCGATTTCCACCGTAAGCGTGCGGCTCTATAAGGGAGGTATGTGCAGTGGCTCAATGGGAAGCTGTTATAGGTTTAGAAGTGCACGTTGAATTGAAAACCAATACTAAGTTATTTTGTAATTCCTCCACGGAATTTGGCGGTGACCCCAACACCCATGTTTGTCCCATATGTCTCGGTATGCCCGGCACCATGCCGGTCTTAAATAAAAGGGTGGTGGAGTATGCCGTTAAGGCGGGTTTGGCCTTGAATTGCCGGATCAACCGCTATTCAACATTCGATCGCAAAAACTATTTTTACCCCGATGTGCCAAAAAACTGGCAGACCTCGCAGAATTACTTGCCGATAGCCAGCAAGGGCTATTTGGATATTGAAGTAAACGGCAGCTCAAAAAGGATAGGTATTCACCACCTGCATATGGAAGAGGATGCGGGTAAGCTGGTGCACCAGGGCACCATTATTAGCTCGCCTTACTCCCTTGTGGACTACAACCGGGCTGCCGTGCCCTTGATTGAAATTGTATCCGAGCCGGATATCCGCACACCGGAGGAGGCCAGGGCTTATCTGGAAAAGCTAAAGGCCATTATTCAATATACCGGCATATCTGACTGTAAAATGGAAGAAGGTTCGCTCCGCTGTGATGCCAACATATCTATCCGGCCAAGGGGTTCCGATGAATTTAACACTAAAACGGAAATTAAAAACATGAACTCCTTTAGAGCCCTGCAGCGGGCGCTGGAATATGAGATAGAGCGGCAAATAGATGTGGTGGAAGACGGCGGAGAAGTTGTTTCGGAAACACGCACCTGGGATGAGGATAAGGGGGTAACCCTTTCCATGCGTGAAAAGTTACAGTCCCAGGACTACCGGTGTTTTCCGGAGCCTGATTTGCCGCCGATAGTACTGGAGGAAAAGTGGGTTGAGGAAATAAAGGCCGGTTTACCTGAACTGCCCGATGCCCGTAAGGCAAGGTATGTTGACCGGTATGGCCTGCCTGCCTATGATGCTGAAGTGTTGACCCTTACCAAGGAAACATCGGACTATTTTGAAGAGGTGCTGGAACATTATCCCCAGGCCAAGACGGTGAGCAACTGGATAATGGGGGATTTTTCCCGCCTAATGAATGAGAACAATTTAGAAATTAGCGACAGCTCTGTGTCGCCGGTGCAATTGGCGGATTTGCTTAAACTAATCGACAAGGGAACAATTAGCGGCAAGATTGCTAAAACCGTACTGGAAGAGATGGTGAAAACGGGCAAGGATCCGGTTAAGATAGTAGAAGAAAAGGGTTTGGTACAGATAACAGATGAGGGCGAAATATCCCGCATTATTGATGAAGTGCTGGCCAATAACCCTAAGTCGGTGGCAGACTACCGCAGTGGTAAAACAAAGGCAATGGGCTTTTTGGTGGGCCAGACCATGAAGGCCACCAAGGGGAAGGCCAATCCCGAATTGGTAAATAAACTGCTCAAGGAAAAATTACAGTAGCTAGTATAATTTGGAGGAAGGCATGATCACAGCTTCCAAGGATGTTTTTTATAACATATTAATGGGTGAGTGGAAAGATTTAAACATTAAGGTGCTTCAGGTATCCAATGACGGAAAAGCATATTCGAAGGTATTTAGGTTAGTGGATTTTGTCTTTGATGAAGTTGAGGCCTGTGAAAACTGTGGTGCCCCGGCGGCTAACTGTGATGAATGTGACGGGGTGCTGGAGATACTGGTCTTGGTGGGCTTTGTTAATATTAACAAACGAAGGGTAGAGGAGGGGGTGGTGGTACCCCTTATTGGCGATGTGCTCTTTGATGTGCGAGAGGGACATGTGGTCATCCTTTCTGATACCGATATCACCGTTATTAGCAGGGCCGGAGAAAACAGTGTTCTTGGCAGGGACGGTGTCATTGATGAACACACAGCCGGCATTACCATGACTAATAATAACGGCAATAATGTCAGAGTAAAACTGCGCCTCTATCTGGTCACTGATAATAAGATAAAGAGATTGGCCCTCACTGCCATGCATGATGGGCGGGTCTTCAATGATTTGGCCGGAAAAAAGGCTGTGGTGGCAGAACTGACTTATGCCCAGCAGGATAAGAGGGTTGTTTATCTCAGGGCTCTGCGGCTCTTTTACGTGTATTTTGATTTGGACGGTAAAATAAATGAGGAATTAACCTTTCCTAAGCGGTCCAGTCAGGAGCTGCCCAAAAGGAGTAGCAAACAAAAGGTGGTAAAGTTGGGCAGGCGTGACAGGTACCCGGAGCTGACAAGGGAACAAAAGGACCTGGTAAAGAAAAGACTGCTAAGGGATTTCGGACAGGAGGTCTGGGATAATACCCCCATGCGGGTAAAGGCCATCTTGGATTGACAACTGCCGCTTAATTGGCCATACAACCGTTCAGGGAAGGCCTTTTATTTTAAATTTGGCTTAAGGCAGCTCAGGCCGAAAATATTGCTGTTGGGCGGAAGCCCTTAAAAAACAATAATGCAGCTTATTGCTAAAATGCAGCCTTGAGCTGCATTTTTTTTCATTTCACCGGGCTTTTGCTGACTTGGGGCGGTCCCGCCATTATACTTGGTATGACAAGGAAAAAAGGAGGACCTAAATTGCATAACCTAACAGAAGTGGAAAAGGAAAAGCTGCTAAACAAATTAATGTCAGCTCAACTTAAATTGAGCTTAGGCCTGTTTTCGGTTTTTGTGGTGGTGCTGCTGGGAACGCCGCTGCTTTGTTACTTCTATCCGGATATTGTCAATTACCGTGTGTTTGGTTTTCCCCTTAATTGGCTTTTTCTCGGATTGTTGTTTTACCCCCTTACCTGGGCAGTTGCCTGGATTTATGTAACTAAGTCCATTGCCATGGAAGAGCAGTTGGCAAGAGAATATAGAGAAGGTGGTGTGGCAGTTGACGGAGGTAGCATGGATTCCGTTGGTATTTGTAACAGCACTGACGGTGGGTACCGTTATGCTGGGGATGTACGTTCAGAAAAGTGTTAAAAGTGCTTCCGATGTCTATGTTGCATCGCGTTCAGTAAGTGTACCGATGAATTCGGCAGCCATCTCCGGCGAATACCTCAGTGCGGCTTCTTTTATGGGTATTGCCGGGATGGTGATGAAGTTTGGTTATGATGTTTTATGGTATCCTGTGCTCTACGCCACCGGTTACCTTTTTTTACTGTTTTTTATTGCCAGTCCCCTGAGAAGATTTGCCGCCTATACCATACCGGATTTCGCCGAGGGGCGTTTCAACAGCCCGCTTTTTCGCAAGGTGGCGGTGCTTTTTGTGCTGGCCATAGGCTTTTTTTACACCATGCCCCAGATGAAGGGGGCAGGGGTGGCCCTGGTAAACATCCTGCATACCCCTTATTGGGTTGGGGTGGTGCTGGTTGGTGCGGTGGTAACCTTTAACGTGGCTCTGGGAGGTATGAAGGGCATTACCTTTGTGCAGGCCTTTCAGTACTGGGTTAAATTGGTGGCCATTTCTGTCCCGGTGGTAATAATATTTTATTTTGTGGGCGGATACGGCACCAACATGGCCATGATTGAATCAGGAGGAGACGGCGGCAAGCACCGTCCCGTTTTTCTCAGCGATCAACAGGTTCATTACCGGGGAGAGGACAGCATTGTTTTTTATGAAAACACAACGGCATATTTTATAAACGGTGCCACCGTAAGCGGCGGCCCGGTGGGCGACCGGCAAGGTGTTTTTTATCTGTCTGAGGTGCTGAAGGCCGATGGATCCCATGGGACAGCAGATGCTGCAATGGTCGGCTCAGAAACAATGCGCTTTGAGCCCGGCACTAAATTTACCGTTAGCCCTCCGCCGGGGGTTGAAGGAATAAAATTAACGGTAAATCCATTGGGGGATGAAGAACGGGTGACGGTGCTTTACCCCGAGGGCCAGGTGGTTCCCCATGCCCCGACCGATGAGAGTTGGCTTAAACCCTTTGGCCCCTTTACGTCAAAATACGGTCATCCGATGCTGTACACCTATTCCTTGATTATAGCTATTTTGTGCGGCACTGCGGGGCTGCCCCATGTGCTGGTGAGGTTTTATACCAACCCCGACGGCAAAAGTGCCAAAAGAACAGCCCTCTGGGTGATGGTGCTGCTGGGTTCCTTTTATATATTCCCGCCCATGTTTGGGGCCCTGGGACGCCTATATTCGCCGGAACTTTATGCGGTGTCTGCGGGGTCTTACTCCACCGATTCGGTGGTGCTGGTGCTGCCCTTGATGCTCAATGAGATGGTGCCCCACCTGGGGTCTCTGCTTGCCGGTTTCACTGCTGCCGGGGCCTTTGCCGGCTTTATGACCACCTTTTCCGGCTTATTGGTTTCCCTCACCGGGGCACTGGCCCACGACGTTTACGGCAGCATGTTAAGGCCCAAGGCCACCCCCTGGCAGAGAATAATGGCTTTTCGCCTGGCTGCAGTCGGTGCCGGCACTGTGGCTATGCTGCTGGGCACCCTGGTGGAAAGTTTTGATATCAACATGATGGTGGGCTGGGCCTTTGCCATCGCTGCTGCATCATACTTTCCAATGCTCATTGTCAGTGTGTGGTGGCGGCGCACCACTGCCCTGGGAGCCAGCCTGGGTATGCTGCTGGGAGGAACCGTTGCCTTGGCAGCCATTGTATCCACCATGCTGGCAGATAAAAAGATATTGCCCGCTTTGGCTGAATGGTATGCAGTGAACCCCGTATTCCGCACCCTGGCAGAACAGCCGGCCATTTGGGCAGTTCCCTTTGCCTTGACCGTGATAGTGGTGGTGTCCCTATTGGATAAAAGGATACCGGCCGACGTAAGCAATAAAATGCTGGTACTGCATGCCCCTGAAGAATTGGGATTTAACGATGAGTATATTAAAGAAGAGCAACGTCCGTCAAAAACAGGTTAAGCTGTATGGGCAAAGTAAGGTAGGTGGGGTGAGTGTTTAAGGGTAGAAAAAGTATTCTTGTATATGCCGGCTACCTGGTTTTATTGGGTGCAGTTGCCGCCTCTATAAAACTGCTGGGTTTAAATACCCAGGTAGGTTTGGGAATCGTTCTGGGTATTGCGGCCCTATATGCAATTTTCTGGCCCCGTTGGTGAAAAACCAACGGGGTTTAATTATTTTCAAAAATATATTTGAGACGGAAATTTGACACAAAACTGACCAATATATTGCACAGTTGAACAGCGGCGACCTTACAAAAGCTTGCACAGTTCTAAGCCGTAGCTAGAAAAAGATATGTGCAAATATTAAAGCATAATTTTAATAAACGGTTCCATAGGAACAAATATCAATGTATACAGTATAAAACAGCCCATTTCCTTTATTTTAACCAAGTAATTTGTTAATATGTATTTGTGGTTTAGTTAGTTTTTGATTTTAGGAGGGATTTGTACAGATGGAGAAAAGAAAAATTAGCATAGTAGACACGACCCTCCGGGATGGTGAGCAAACCGCTGGTGTAGTATTTGCCAACCGGGAAAAAGTTCGTATTGCAAAATTTTTAGATGAGTTAGGCGTAGATCAAATTGAAGCCGGTATCCCTATTATGGAGGGGGATGAGCAGGAAGCCATTCGGTCTATCTGTAATGCAGGATTGAGGGCCAGCATTATGGGGTGGAACCGTCCGGTAATTAGGGACATTGAAGCCTCCATTGCCTGTGGTGTGGATGCGGTGGCCATTTCAATTTCCACTTCTGATATACACATAAAATACAAGTTAGGTAAGTCCAGGGAGTGGGTCATTGAGAATATGACCAGGGCAATAGACTTTGCCAAGCAAAAGGGCCTCTATGTTTCTGCCAACGCAGAGGACGCCTCCCGCAGTGACATTGATTTTTTAATTAAATATGCCAAGGAGGTTAAGGCTGCCGGTGCCGATAGACTGCGTTACTGTGATACGGTGGGTATTTTAGATCCCTTTACCACCTATGAATATATATCCAGAATTAGAGACGCAGTGGACATTGAAATTGAAATGCACACCCACAACGACTTCGGCATGGCCACCGCCAATGCCCTGGCCGGGGTGAGGGCCGGCGCCAACTATGTTGGTGTCACGGTATTGGGCCTTGGTGAGCGGGCCGGTAACGCAGCCTTAGAAGAAGTGGTTATGGCATTAAAGCACCTCTATGATATTGACCTTGGATTTAAAACGGGGCTTTTTGTTGAAGTGGCAGAATACGTATCCCGGGCTTCCGGTAGGGAACTGCCGGCCTGGAAGGCCATTGTGGGTTCTAATATGTTTGCCCATGAGTCAGGCATTCATGCCGACGGGGCTTTGAAAAATCCAAAAACCTATGAGGCCTTCCAGCCGGAGGAAGTCGGTCTTGAGCGGCAGATAGTGGTGGGTAAACACTCCGGCACTGCATCCTTAAGGGCCAAATTTGCTGAATACGGCATTGTGTTAACCCAACACCAGGCCGAAGAGTTACTGCCTAAAATCCGGTCTGCTGCCGTCGCTTTAAAACGAACACTTTTTGATAAAGAGTTAATGTATATATACGAAGACTATTTTGGTTATCCACACGGACATGGACATCACGGAAAGAGGGATTAATTTGGGACAAACAATCATTGAAAAAATACTGTCAAGTCACAGTGGGCAAGTGGCCCATGCAGGGGATATTGTAGTGGCTCAATTGGATTTCATAATGGGACAGGACGGCACCTCACCCCTTGCCATTAGAGCCTTTAATGACATGGGCGGAAGGGATGTTTTTGACACCGACAAGGTGGCCTTGGTTATTGACCACAGCTCACCCAGTCCCAATGAGGGGGTTTCTGCTTTACACCAATTAATGCGCCTTTTTTGCAAAGAAAAGAATATTAAAATTTACGATATCGGTGAGGGAGTATGTCACCAGCTGATACCTGAAAGCGGTAAGGTGGGCCCGGGCAAGTTGGTAATCGGCGCCGATTCCCATACCTGTACCTATGGGGCCCTCAATGCCTTTGCCACCGGTGTCGGTTCAACGGATTTAGCCGGTGGCATGATTGCCGGCAAACTGTGGTTTAAGGTGCCGGAAACGATTAAATTTGTATGCCACGGGGAACTGCCGCCGGGGGTATATGCCAAGGATCTAATTTTATATCTTATCGGAGATGTGACCGCCGACGGTGCAACCTATATGGCGGCGGAGTTCACCGGTGAGGCGGTGTCGGCCCTTTCGGTGGAAGGCCGCATGACAATGGCTAACATGGCCGTTGAAATGGGTGCCAAGGCCGGATTGATGGAAGCCGATGAAAAGACCTTGCTCTGGCTGAGCAGGTATACCGAGGAGCGGTTTAATCCGGTTGCAGCCGATGAAGATGCCTTTTATGCGGAGGTAAAGGAGTACGATGTTTCCAATTTGGAACCGCAAATTGCCATGCCCCACCGGGTGGATAATGTAACAGATATCGGCAATTTGGTGGGCACCCCTATTCACCAGGCGGTTATCGGTACATGCACCAACGGAAGGTTGGAGGATTTGCGCATTGCCGCATCCATATTAAAAGGGAAGAAAATAAACCCCGATGTTAGACTGGTGGTGGCCCCTGCGTCCAGGCGGGTCTTGCTGGATGCCATGGAGGAAGGTATTATCCAGACACTGGTGGAAAGCGGTGCTGCGGTGGTTACTCCGGGCTGCGGGCCCTGTGTCGGCACCCACAACGGTGTACCGTCCAACGATGAAAATGTAATATCCACAGCAAACCGGAACTTCAAGGGGCGCATGGGTAACAGTAATGCACGGATATACTTGGCTTCTCCGGCCACGGTGGCGGCCTCTGCCCTCACCGGTGAAATAACCGATCCCAGAGAAATGATAAAGCAGGTGAAGTAGATGCAAATGACTGGTAAGGCACATAAATTTGATATGGATGACATCAATACCGACTACATTATATCGGGGAAATATAAGTTTAAAACACTGGATATGAAAGAGTTGGCTAAACATGTGATGGAAGATTTGGATCCCCATTTTTATTCAAAAATAACAGCCGGAGATTTTATTGTCGGTGGCAATAACTTTGGTTGCGGCTCTTCGCGGGAACAGGCTCCCCTGGCCATAAAATATGCCGATATTTCCTTGGTGTTGGCTAAATCCTTTGCCCGCATATTTTACCGCAATGCAATTAACACCGGTTTGCCCCTGGTGGAATGTGATACCGATCAAATAGATGCCGGCGACAAACTGGAAGTGGACCTTTCTGCCGGTGTGGTTAAAAACCTCACAAAGGGAATTGAAATTAAGACCAAGCCCCTGCCCGATGTAATGATAAAGATATTAAACGACGGCGGCTTGGCTGCCCATTTTAGAAAGCACGGTGGATTTAATTTGTAAAACCTTTTGCGAAAGGCCAACAAGCATTTGTGTAAATGACTGACTGAATTTGGAGGGTTTACCTTGACTTACAATATAACGCTTATACCCGGGGATGGCATAGGGCCGGAAATTGCCGAGGCCGCTCGGCGGGTGATAGATGCTTCAGGAGTAGAAATTAATTGGGAAGTGGTGGATGCAGGGGCAGCCGTCATTCCGAAATACGGCACTCCGCTGCCGCAGCATGTGTTAGATTCCATAAGAAAAAACAAGGTGGCCCTAAAGGGGCCTCTGACCACCCCGGTGGGTGGAGGCTTTCGCAGCGTTAATGTTGCCCTGCGCAAGGAGCTTAATTTATACGCCAACCTTCGCCCGGCCCGGTCGCTGCCGGGGGTAGTAACCCGCTACTCAGATATTGACCTGGTGGTGGTCAGGGAAAATACCGAAGACCTTTATGCCGGAGTTGAACATAGGGTGGGCAGGGATGCTGCCGAGAGTATTAAAATTATCACCAGGGAGGCATCGGAACGCATTGCCCGCTTTGCCTTTGATTATGCGGTAAAGCATAACCGTAAAAAGGTAACCGCTGTACATAAGGCAAACATTTTAAAATTAACGGACGGTTTATTTTTAGACTGTGTTCGCCGGGTGGCCCAAGAATACCCTGACATAGAATTTGAAGATATGATTGTGGACGCCATGAGCATGAAATTGGTGCAGACCCCCAACAATTACGATGTGATGGTAATGCCTAACCTGTATGGGGACATTTTATCTGATATCTGTGCCGGTTTGGTGGGCGGCCTGGGGGTTGCTCCCGGTGCCAATATCGGTGACGAATGTGCAGTGTTCGAACCGGTGCACGGCAGTGCCCCCAAACGGGCTGGGCAAAATAAAGTTAATCCTTTGGCCATTTTGCTTTCGGGAGTGTTAATGCTGCAGCATATCGGTGAAACCGAAGCGGCGGCCAGGGTACAAAAGGCGGTGGAAGAAGTATTGCAAGAAGGTGTATCGCTCACCTATGACTTGGGCGGTTCCACCTCAACCAGTGGCATGGCCGATGCCATTATCGACAAACTGAAAAAATAATTTGTAAGTAACCCCCGGTTATCCACCGGGGGTTTTGCCATTATTTGCAAACCATTGTTTTTGCTATTTATCGTCACTAATAGCCATTTCTAGAATAATCTGTAGAAGCAAATATTATCAGTTTATGTCTGTTGTTCTATTACAAAGCTTGGAGGAGATGGCTGTGAGTAAAAAAAACCATGATTTTTTGCCGGAAGACCTAGAAGAAGTGCAAGAAGTAATGGAGTTAATATCAGAGGATTTGGAAGACACCTTTGATGATCCGGCAGAAAACCTGCACTTACTGGTCAATGAGGATCTGGAAATAAATAGCCATGGGGATGAAGATGATATAGAATACGATATTGAGCAGTATCAGGTGGAGGAGGACCAAACTGACAGTGACCTGTGCTGTGAGGATGCAGAGGTGTTAGACACCCTGTCCGAAATGCTGGATCAGCTAATTGGTGAGCAAGATGGCTTGGAAATGGCGGAAGAGGAACCGGAACCGGAGCAGTCATATTCCAGGGGTTGGCAAAGGGAAATAGAAGATGAAATGGAAAAAGATCTGGAAAAAGAGTTGGAAAAGGAACTATTAAAGGTGTCCGGCGCAGCTTACAAAGCTAAGAAGGATAGGGAAAGGTGGCATGAGGATTTAGTAATTGATGAATATGATGAATCGGAGGACGGTCTGGTAACCGATAAGCTTGTTGATTGGGAAAGTGATCTGGTCATAGATGACGAAGGAGAAGACTGGGAATGGATGGCTGGGGAGGAAGAAAGTAAAAAAGCAAAGTATAACTATGAACCGATACCGCCATACCGGGAACCGGAAAAAACTAAAACAAAATCAATAAGCACCTTGGTAACGATACTCTTGGCCGGCGGCGGAGTGCTGGTGGCCGGCCTTGCCACAGTGGGTTTGGCCAGCTATGTAAAAAGCCGCAAAAAAAGTGTCAGCATTTATGAGGAAAAAGAAGCGGAGCCCAAGGTGGAGGCAGTAAAACCGGTTGAGGCCCCTGCCCCTGAGCCGCCCAGCCCAAGCCCAACCAAAGCACCGGTTGCTGAGCCAATACCCATGTGGGGATATAACTTCAGGCCAAGGCCCCTCTACTACAGGCGCGGTGTGGGTTAAAAGGCGACGGACCTTGTCCGCCGCTTTTTTTTGTTTACCCTTTGCCCAGGGATCGCCCCTTAGGCTCTATCTAAAGAACCGTTTAGCAACAACATCGTCTCAATCAGCCGGATATAAAGTTGTCTATGGGGGGTCCTTTTAAGTTGTAAATAGACAAGGTTTAATAAACTAAAGCTTTCAGAACTATAACCTTGTTTACATAATTCCGCTGCCTGACTTATAACTGCTTCCATAATATCGTAAATTAACTGCCGGGCTTTTTCGTCGGCTATTCCGCTCATGGAATAATAATTTTTGGGCGGCGGACCCATGGCCATACATTTATTTAAAGAAGTCAAGGCCCTTTCATAGCTGCCCGCCAGGTAGTATAAATAGCCCTTGAGGTAAACCAGGTCAGTATACTGGGGGTAATGGGGCAGGTATTTATTTATGAAGTTAAGACCTTCTTGATAATTATTTAGATTAATTAGGCAGAAAACTATGCTTCTAATCATGGCCGGGGCGTATGATTCCGACAATGAACTTTTTTGCAGGGCAGTAAGGTAATATTCCAGGGCCCGCTCATATTTTTCTAACCTGTGATATTCAACCCCCAGATAAAAGTTAATGAAAGGGGCATTGCCGTACTCTTGCTTTGCCTTCTTCAGCAGGGTGATGTTGCGGTTAATTTTATTTTTGCTGTCCACCTCTTGCTGCTCATAACCGTAGTGATAAACGGTGATATCGGCTTGACCGATACAGTCCGGGGAGCAATGCTTGACTATGGAAGGCAGTACCTGCTCATGAATGGGGCTTTCAAAACGGTAGTTGGGATTATTTCTAAACAGGCGAAAGGATAAAAAACTGCTGCTGGGCCGGCCCTTTATGATGTTAATAAAGTATAGCCAATAACCTTGATAATTTTTTTGCTGTACAACTTGTCTTAGCAGGGGGGCTGTTTTTTCATCCAGTTCTTCATCACAGTCTAAAAACAATATCCAGTCCTTTGTTGCCCGCTGTATGGAGTAGTTTCTGGCCTGACTAAAGTCATGCTGCCATTGAATTTGATATACCTCTGCCCCTAAGTCCCGGGCTATTTTTACAGTGTTATCCTCAGACCCGGTGTCAACAACCACAATTTGATCCACATATTTTTTGGCACTGTTGATGCAACGGGCAATTTGGTGTTCTTCGTTTTTGGCAATGATACAAAGGCTAATGGTATCAGGCATTTACTTTCCCCCTTTTTTTAGCAAGTCTTTGTACTTGTTTATTTCAGGGCTGTGGGGGTAGGCCTTTAAAGCATCCTTTATTACTGCCGCTGCCTCTTGGCGGTAGATATCCTGCAGTAATTGCCTGGCCCAGGGAATATTGTCATTTAGCCTTAACGCTTTATGAATCATCTGCTGGCAGGTGTCTAAATCACCGTGCAGATAAAAATATTTGCCCAGCACCAAATAATATTCAGCCTTGATTTTTCCTTTTTTCATCTCTCTTAAAGATATTTTTACCGCCAACCGCAGCAGTTGGTCATTTGCCAGAGACCTAATTGTTGATAAAGGGTAATCTGGCCCTTGTCCTTCCTTTAACTGGGCTGCTAAAAGCTGATATATTACAGACTTTTCTATTTCCCCTGTGGATGCATATATATTGGCTAATTTTAAAAGGGGCAGGTGACTGCCTACGCCGGTGCGGGTGGTATATTTACCCCTGCACTGTTCCCCCAGTTGAAGGCATTGTTCAAAACAATGGCAGGCCTGATGGTTATTTCCCATTTGGCTGTGGAGGTTTCCCTCTAAAAAATAAATATCGGTGTAATCTGGGTACAGTGTTTTGCAGCCTTTAATTACAGACAGGGCTTGGTCAAGCCGGCCCAGCTTTAATAGGCAGGAGCTATAGGCGTTAAAAAGGCTGGGTGCATAATGGGCTTTGGGATTAACCAACTGGATGGCTCTGGAATAATGCTCCGCTGCTTCGCTAAAATTATCTAAACTGACACAGGCATTGCCCAGTGTATATAAATAGTAGGGGTCGCTGGCATACTGCTCCACCATTTTTTTATTAATACGATAATTTCGCACGGCCTTATCTTTCTCTTGAAAAACTGTTTGCAGGTAGCCATAATGGAAAATGTTTATACCGGAATTTGCTAGGGGTACTTTCTTACCGCTGTTCTCTATAATGGCATCTATAATTTGTTCGTGAAGGGCCCCTGTAAAACGGTAGAGGGGATTATTTTTAAACATCCGCACATTAATGTGCCTAATTGTATCTTGGTTATCTGTTAGGTTATTAATCTGAAAAAAATAGCCCTCATACCGGTTGTTTTGGCATAATTTTCTTAGATCTTTACCGCAGTTTGCTTCCAATTCTTCATCTGCATCCAGATACAAAATCCACTGTCCGGTGGCTTTAGTAAGGCTAAAATTCCTGGCAGCGGAAAAGTTGTCATTCCATTTATAGTGATACACTTTAGCCCCAAACTTTTTGGCTATGGAAACGGTGTTATCCTTAGACCCGGTGTCAACAATGATAATCTCGTCCACACAATCCCGCACACTTTCCAGGCACCTGCCTAAGAACTTTCCTTCATCTTTAACTATCATGCATAGGGATATCAAGGTGCACACTCCTTTGCCTTCTTGCCTTATATGCAATATATGTGGATAAAGGGTCAGTGTGCACCGGTATTTTTAATGAAACAAAAAAGCCGACCAGCGAAGTTTATTTTGCTGTCCGGCTGGGCTACACTAGCCGCAAAAGGTGGCCAGGGGTGCCCATTGGGAATGAAAAATCTCTGTTCTTTTGTCACCCTCAGCTCCCGGTTCACCGGTTTTTGTGGCGCCATAAACAAATAAACCAAAGGTGGTGCTCAGTTCTGCCCTAACTTCCAGGTTGCTTTCATCGGTGCCGATGCCTATTTCAGTAAAAAGTGCACAACAGGGGGTAATATTTAAAAAAGGTATGGTGGTGGCTGTTTCGGTAATAGGACATTGCCTAAGATCGTGGAGTACAAAGGTAACACTTTGGGTTACAGCAGAATAGTTCAAGGCTTTTAGGTGCAGCGTCTGTTCGGAGCTGTCCTTTAAAAATGGCCCGGTGGTTAGGTATTGGGTAATTCCTAAGCGCTGTTCAATATCCCTAATTTCTCTTTTAATTTCGCTTAATCCGAAATCTGGGTCGGTGATTGCGTCTTCAATGGCAGCCACTTCTCTTTTAATTTCGCTTAAGCCGAAATCTGGGTCGGTGATTGCATCTTCAATGGCAGCCACTTCTCTTTTAATTTCGCTTAATCCGAAATCTGGGTCGGTGATTGCATCTTCAATGGCAGCCACTTCTCTTTTAATTTCACTTAATCCGAAATCTGGGTCGGTGACTGCATCTTCGATGTTGGCCACCTCTTCTTTAATTTCACTTAAACCCACATGGGGGCTGGTAATAATCTTTTCAATTTCAGAGACGATGTCTTCAATAATTGCCACTTCCCGCTTAATTTCACACAGGCCTACTTTCGGACTGCTTACAAGGTCTTCGATGTCCATAACTTCTTTTTTAATTTCGTGCAGCCCCATGGTTGGGCTATCCAGTTTTTTTTCTATTTCACGAACTTCACTTTTAATTTCTTTCAGGCCGTAATCGGGGTTATGCACTGCCTCATCGACTTTTTTAATATCCCGCTTCATTCCTTTTAGGGTTAGGGCGTTGTGGGTAACGCATCTGTCTATTTTATCAATTTTGCCTAGAAATTCTTTCACCCGCTTGGCCAAGGTGTTAATCTCATTTTTTATACTGTATAAACCATAGCGTGATTTTTTACTGAGGATGTAGTTAAGTTTTTTCTCTATGATATCCAAGTCTTTTTTTATGGCAGGCAGCCCACACTTATGTTTGTCGTCCAGCACCCGATCTAAACATTTTGTTACCCTTTTAAGAGTGTCCAAGTGGTGGCGGCAATGGTCGCCGCCCGGATCACATTTATTATCAAATATCATTAATTTATCCTCCTCCTTGATGCTAATTTAAGATATATTATGGGGGTTGCTTAAAATTGTTGCGTATAAGATTTAAAAAAACAAAAAACCCACATGGGTTGAGCCTTAGGTTCAACAGCCATGTGGGCTGACAATTAGCATCCGCAGTAATCCGGCTTATGGGGTTTTCTGCAATCTTTTTTCGGATCTTTTTTAATCAAATGTCTAATTAAAAAGTCTAATTTACACTCTATTTCTCGGAGCTCCTTTTTAATTTCCTTGAGGCCAAACTCCGGGCTGTCTAGTTTTAATTCAATATCAAAAACTTCTCTTTTTATTTCCTTTAGTCCAAACCTTTTGTCGGAAAGTTTATCTTCTATGTTGCGCACTTCCCGCTTTATTTCAGAAAGGCCAACGGTGGGACTGAAAACAAGGTCTTCAATTTTGCGCACCTCTCGTTTGATTTCAGTTAAGCCGACTTTGGGACAAAAGATAATATCCTCTATGCCCTGGACTTCGTTTTTGATTTCTGTTAGGCCTACGGTGGGGCTGGTGATCAGGTCTTCAATTAGCTTAATTTCCCGCTTAATTTCACTTAAACCCACCTTGCGGCTGGTCACCAGGTCTTCAATTTTACGCACTTCCTGCTTTATTTCAGATAGGCCAAAGGTAGGGCTGAGAACGGCGTCTTCAATTTTGCGCACTTCTTCCTTAATTTCTTTTAAACCGAATTCTTTGTTTGTAAGCAGGCAGCGAATTTTAGCCAGCTCTTTTTTCATTTTAATTTCAATTAATTTAATTTCCTTGTAAATCTCATACAGGCCGTACTTAGATTTTTTGCTCAAAATATAGCAAAGTTTTTTGTCAGTTTCGCGAATACGTTTTTTTAATTCCGGCAGTCCGCAGTGAAAGCGCTCATCTAAAATTGAGTCTAGGTACTTGCTGGTCTTTTTTAATATATTGAGTTCCTTATGAATATTATAGTAAGTTTCTTTATCCATTTTATCCCTATATTCCATGACAAAACCCCCTTATTTTGTTAATTATTCTTAATTATATGGTTTATTGGCCTGCAACGTTACAGTAAAAGACAATTAAGTAATTTTTAACCACGGCAATTTTAACCATACGGTCCTTTGAAGGCATTATGGTGCTGCGATATTATCAGTGGTATAAAAAAAAGCTCTGTCTCCAATACTAAATTTGCAACAACTATTTAAAACCATGGGAGGTGTTTTAGTGTGGGAAACAGGACAAATTTTGGAGCGCACGACTTAGGTGCCTACCGATTAAAAGATATGCATGATGCCGATTATCCCGGCGGTGTAGTGGTGGACCCGGTACCTATCACTGCCGGAGAAGAAATTCTGGTTTATTACAATGGTTTGCTGGCACAAAGTGGTGCCGATGCCATGTATTTACACTATGGCTACGGTGATGCCAATAGGTGGACCACCACCAATGATTTGCGTATGGCCAAAACCGGCTGGGGTTTTGTAAAAACTCTTAAGGTGCCGGAGGCCGGCACCAGGTTGAATTTTTGTTTCCATGACAGCGCCAACAACTGGGATAACAATAACGGTAAAAATTGGAGTTTTGAAGTGCACAACGGTTAGAATTAATACTCCCGGCTAAGGACTCGATTATTTCGAGTCCTTTTTTTGATTAATTTTACTAAATATAGGAATAATACTATGAAATTACTTTTTTGGAGGTTAGATATGCGGGTTCTAATGTTATCTTGGGAGTATCCACCTAAAAGTGTGGGGGGCCTGGCCCAACATGTTTATGATTTAACCAAGGCCATGGCTGAGCAAAAACATCAGCTGCACCTGATCACCATTGGCTCACCGGGTGTGCCGGATTATGAAAATGTTAACGGTGTGCATGTTTATCGGGTAACACCGTACCAGGTGTCTTCACCGGATTTTGTCACCTGGGTGATGCAGCTAAACGTATCCATGTTAGAAAGGTGTTTAACACTGGTAAGGGATATGGAAGAGCCCTTTGAAGTGATACATGCCCATGATTGGCTGGTGGCCTATGCGGCCAGGGCCTTAAAACATTCTTTAAGAATACCTTTAATTGCAACCGTCCATGCCACTGAATATGGCCGAAATAACGGCTTGCATAATGATATGCAGCGCCATATCAGCGATATAGAGTGGTGGCTGTCTTACGAGGCCTGGAAGGTAATTGTTTGCAGCCATTATATGCACAATGAAATGCAGCAAGTGTTTCAGGTGCCCGCGGATAAGTTGGTCATAATACCTAACGGTGTTGATGCGGAAAATTTTTCGGTCGGTCAGCACACTGTGCCCAGGGAAAATTACGCATCGCCCGATGAGAAAATTGTTTTTTATGTGGGTAGGATGGTGAGGGAAAAGGGTGTTCAGGTACTTTTGGATGCGGTACCTAAAATACTGCACTATCACCCCAATACAAAATTTATTATTGCCGGCAAGGGGCCCCATTTAATGCATTTAAAACGGCAGGCCCGCCGGATGGGTATTGAACAAAGGGTATATTTTACCGGTTATGTTGATGACAATACCCGCAACAGCATTTATAAACATGCCAGTGTGGCTGTGTTTCCGAGCTTGTACGAGCCCTTTGGTATTGTGGCTTTGGAGGCCATGGCCGCCAGAACGCCGGTGGTGGTGTCAGACACCGGCGGTTTATCGGAAATAATAAATCATGGGGTAAATGGCCTCAAAGCCTATACAGGCAATGCAAATTCCTTAGCAGACAATATTTTACACCTGTTAATGAATCCCCGGTCGGCCAGGGAAATGCAGGAAAAGGCCTACCGGGAAGTGATAGAAAAGTATAATTGGCAGGGCATAGCCGGCAAAACGGTAGATTTGTATCAAAGGGTCATATCCGCCCATTACACCGCCAACTGGCAGGGGAATAGGAGGGTTGGGCCCTTGGGCGGTATCGGAAGGCTCTTTGCTAAAAGCCAGTAAAGGCCTGCATATAATACCATATTTAAGCAAGAATAATAAGAGCTCTTGTTGAGGAGGAATTAAAGTGAAAGCAATTATTATGGCCGGTGGTGAAGGTTCGAGACTAAGGCCTTTGACTTGTAATCGCCCCAAACCGATGATGCCGGTGGCTAACCGGCCAATGATGGAACATATTGTAAATTTACTAAAAAAACACGGCCTTAATAATATCGGAGTAACGCTGCAGTATATGCCTGAGGCCATTAGGGATCACTTTGGAAACGGTGCGGAATTTGGGGTCACCATGCGTTATTTTGTGGAGGAAGTACCCTTGGGCACCGCCGGCAGTGTAAAAAATGCAGGGGATTTTTTAGATGAAACTTTTATGGTCATCAGTGGCGACGCCCTTACTGATTTTGATTTAACTGAGGCAATAAACTTTCATAAGGAGAAGGGTTCGGTGGCCACCCTGATTTTAACCAGAGTGGAATGTCCGCTGGAATACGGTGTGGTTATTACTGAGAAGGACGGCAGAATAAGTCAGTTTTTAGAAAAACCCAGCTGGGGGGAAGTATTCAGTGATACGGTAAATACCGGCATTTATATACTGGAACCGGAGGTGCTAAGTTACTTTGAGCCGGGGCAGAAATTTGATTTTAGTAAGGACCTCTTCCCCCTGCTGCTCAGGGACGGCCGGCCCATGTACGGTGCCGTGTTGGACGGTTATTGGTGTGATATTGGCAATCTGCAGCAGTACCTGCAGTCCCATTATGACCTTTTAGAGGGCAAAGTGAATATACCTATGCCGGGCAGGGAGATTAAGCCCCGGGTTTGGGTCGGTGAGGGTGTAGCAATAGATCCCACCGCCCGGATTAAGGGGCCGGCACTTATTGGGGACGGCACACAAATTGGTGCCAATGCCCGCATAGAGCCCTACAGTGTCTTGGGTGAAGGTTGTCGGGTGGATTGCCAGGGTTCAATAAAGAGAGCGGTCTTATGTGACGGGGTATACCTGGGGGCCAAGGCATCTATTCGCGGTGCAGTGCTGGGTAACGGTGTTCAGGTTTATGCCAATGCCGCTGTTTATGAGGGAGCGGTGGTGGGCGATGATTCCACCATTAGGGATTGGGGGCTGGTTAAGCCCAATGTAAAGTTATGGCCCAATAAATTGGTGGAGTCCGGTGCCACGGTGCACCGCAATATTGTTTGGGGAACAAATTGTCCCAAGAACATCTTCGGTATTGAAGGCATTACCGGCCTTGCCAATGTGGAAATAACTCCGGAGTATGCCGCCCGGCTGGGTTCCGCCTTTGGGTCTACGCTGGCTTCCAATGCCCGGGTGGCCCTGTCCAGTGACAGTTACCCGGTGTGTAAGATGATAAAGGGTGCCCTTGCCTCGGGATTACAGTCGGTGGGTATAAGGGTTCAACAGCTGGGAACCGGCATAACCCCCATGCATCGTCATGGGGTGCGCCGGTTGCAGTGCGATGCCGGTATTCATGTCAAGGTATCTCCTTGGAATATGGACAAGATAACGGTGCTCTTCACTAACTCCCGGGGGGCCAACATCAGCAGGGGTGAAGAAAGAAAGGTTGAAAATAAATTGGCCAAGGGTGATTACCGCCGGGCTGATATTGGTCAAATAAGCCCCGGTGAAGCGGTGCCCGGGGTGGCCGAAAGCTACCTGGAAGATTTGCTCGCCAGAGTGGATCTTAAGGCCCTGCGCGGTGCTGCCCACAAGGCGGTGCTTGTTTATGACCCAAATAACTTGGAGAGTTTCATTTCCAGATTGGGCTTGCAGGGTGAGTTTATCGTGGAGACCTTAGATGCCCATCCCCTCAATTGGCAGGAATACCGGCAGCTGTTGCCGGAATTAAGTGCCGCCGTGGTGGAAAGGGGCGCCGGCCTGGGCGCCTTGATAGATCCAAACGGTGAGCATATGGTGTTGGTGGATGAAAAGGGCAATGTAATTGAAGAGGATATGCTAACGGCCCTGATGGCTTTAGTGGTTTTGAAGGAGCGGGGTGGCCCTGTGGTGGTGCCGGTTACTGCCCCGCGGGTTATCGATGAACTGGCGGGCAGGTATAACAGTAAGGTTATTAGAACAAAAACAGCCGTTCAGGATTTTTTAGAGCAGATTATTATCCATGAGGCCAAACTTGACTCACGCCTATCCCAGTTTCTTTTAAATTTTGATGCCTTGGCGGGGCTGATTAAAATATTAGAGTTTTGTGCCCGGGAGAAGAAAAATCTGTCTGCTCTGGTCTCTGAAATACCGAATTTCTTTGTGAACAAGCAGCAGGTTCCGGTGCCATGGGAGGCCAAGGGAAAGGTAATAAGAAGGTTAATTGAAGAAAAGCCGGGTCAACTGGAACTCTTGGACGGGGTAAAGGTATATCACCGGGATGGCTGGGCGCTGGTACTGCCTGACCCTGAGGAGCCGGTTTGCCGTGTTTACACAGAGGGCAGCAGTATGGAAATTGCCCAGGAACTTACAGATATGTATATTGATAAGATAAATAAAATTACGGGCACTTGACTTTAAAGACACACCCATCATAATACCCGGTTCAGCCGGGTTTTAATTTTCTGTCAAAGGGCATTTAATCTTGGTCTGCCGCCGGGCCTCTGCATTATTATTGGGGGTGTGTTTGCGAAGGGTAAATATTTGGGCGCTTACACCAATGGATAAAGTTGTATTAAAATTTTTCTAGTAAAACAAGAAGGATTTCTGCTATAAAAGGAGAATGTTTACTTGAATATTTATTTATATAGTACAATTAGTATTCAGGGAGGAGTTTGAAGTGAAAAAGTTGTTGAGACTGGGCCTGGTGCTGGTGACCGTGATGGCCCTAATGATGGCTGCAGTGGGCTGCGGCGGCGGAGACAAACCTGCCGATGAAAAGGCAGGGGACGATGCAGGTAAGCAAGCTTTAAAGGTGGCCTTTGAACCCACTTTTGCCCCCTTTGAGCTTACCAACGAAGCCGGTGAGTATGTCGGTTTTGATATTGACTTAATTAAAGCCATTGCAGAGGTTCAAGGCTTAGAAGTGGAACTGCAGAGCTTGGGTTTTGACGGTTTGATTCCGGCCCTGCAGGTGGGACAGGTGGATGTGGTTATTTCCGGTATGACCATCACCGAGAAGCGTGCTGAACAAGTTAACTTTTCAATACCCTATTATGAGTCCGGTTTGGTAATTGCAGTACGTTCTGACAACGACAGCATAGAAAAACCTGAGGACTTGGCCGGCAAAACCATTGCCGCACAGATAGGTACCACCGGAGCCATGGCGGCAGAAGAATTTGCAGAGGAATATGGTGCCACTGTAAGAACCTTTAATACCACCGACCTGGTCTTCATGGAATTGACCAATGGCGGTGTTGATGCGGTAATTAACGATTTACCGGTAACCCAGGAGTATTTAGACAAGCGGGCCGACGGCCGATTGAAAATAGTGGGTGATGTACTTGAAGGCGAGGATTATTTTGGTATAGCCGTGGCCAAAGACAACACCGAACTGTTGGAGACAATTAACGAAGGTTTGTTGAAGTTGAAAGAAAACGGCACCTATGCAGAAATTTATAAAAAGTGGTTTTACGGCTATGAGCCGCCGGAGTACCTGCCAGGCAACCCTTCATAGGGTTTAAGTGATAAAATTTAAATCAGCAAACAAATATGCGTAACCACCCTAAAATACGGTTACGCATATTTCATGTGCATTGGCTAGAAGAGGTGAATTATGGAAGTAATTATTAATGCCCTGCCAATGATGATTGTTGGCGCGGGTATATCACTGTTAATAACTATTGTAGGTATAACCATAGGAAGTGTTTTGGGATTAATTTCTGCCCTTGCCCGTTTAAGTAATAGGAAGTTTCCCCGCTTGTTGGGCACTGCATATGTGGATTTCTTTAGGGGCACACCGCTATTGGTGCAAATTATGTTGGTGTACTTTGGTATTCCGCGCCTGATAATTATTTTAAATGAGCAGTGGGCGGCAATGAGCGGCAGTCAAGTTGCCGGTAGTTTTACATGGAATATATGGGTTGCCGTTATCATTACCATTTCTTTAAACAGTGGCGCCTATATAGCAGAAATTTTCCGGGGCGGCATTCAATCCATTGAAAAGGGTCAGATGGAGGCTGCCCGCTCCTTGGGTATGACCCAGGCCCAGGCTATGCGCCTGGTAATCCTGCCCCAGGCTTTTAAAAGAATTATTCCTCCCATGGGTAACGAATTTGTAATATTATTAAAGGACAGTTCTCTGTTTTCGATTATTGGTTTTGCAGAGCTGGCCAGGGTTACTCAGTTGGAGGTGGCCCGTACTTACGCCACCTTTGAATTGTGGATGACCTGTGCAATGATTTATCTTATTATGACGATTACCTTCTCCCGATTATCTGATAAATTGGAAGAAAGATTAAAAGAAAGTGACTAGGCCTGAAGGAAGAGGGGTAAAGGCTAATGATTATCAGTGTTAAGAATTTGTATAAGAACTTTGGCAGTTTGGAAGTGTTAAAGGATATTAACTGTGAAGTGAAGGAAAAAGAAGTGGTGGTGGTAATAGGGCCATCGGGTTCCGGCAAAAGTACTTTTTTGCGCTGCATAAATAAGCTTGAGGAACCCACTTCGGGAAAAATCATTTTTGACGGTTATGATATCACAGACGCCGCTACCGATATTAATATGGTGCGTCAGGAAGTGGGTATGGTTTTTCAGCGCTTTAACTTGTTTCCCCATCGCACGGCCTTGGAAAATATTACCATGGCCCCCATTAATGTGCGGAAGTTATCTGTGCAGGAAAGTGAAAAAATAGCCAGGGAGCTGTTGCAAAAGGTTGGTCTGTCAGATAAGGCAGATGAGTACCCCAATAAACTTTCCGGCGGTCAACAGCAAAGGGTGGCCATTGCCAGGGCACTGGCCATGCGCCCCAAGGTGATGCTTTTTGACGAGCCCACCAGCGCCTTGGACCCTGAAATGGTTGGGGAGGTGCTGGCTGTAATGAAACAGCTGGCCCAGGAAGGAATGACCATGGTGGTGGTGACCCATGAGATGGGTTTTGCCCGGGAGGTTGGAGACAGGGTAATATTTATGGACGACGGTCGTATTGTGGAAGAGGGCACCCCTGATCAGATTTTTGGGAACGCCCAAAACACAAGGACCAGATCTTTTTTAAGTAAAATTCTATAAATTTCAGGGGTGCGCCTTTTTTTGCGCACCCCGCTTTATTTTTTTATATGGCCTGTCTGTATAGGTGAAAATATTCTTCCCCCAGTTTGGTAATTGAGCAAATTTTGCTTTTTCCTTCAGAAGTAACTTCAACTAATCCCAGGGCATACAATTGCATTATTACATGGTCGAGCACTGCACGTTTTACTTTAGCGGTTAAAGAGAGTTCTTCTTTATTCATTTTTCCTTCTTCATGCAGCGCCCTTAGCACCCTATCTGCCTCTTCGGGTAAGCGGTTGGTCACCCCGCTGAAATATTGTGTCATTGTCAAGTCAATCATGTTGAAATCACTCCTTTTCAGAAAGACGTTAGTTGTTTTATTAGCTGTATTATTCCCTGGTTTGACTAATATATTCGTTAGTTACGTCAAAGCTTACATAAAATTATTGTGCCGGGGCTGTTCCTCCCTTTACACACAGTATGTTATAATTAAGGGAGGATTGTACGATGTTTCACAAATCCATTGATGGAAAAGGGGCTTTCATTGAATATCTATTGTGCCTAGTTTATAATAAAAAATAGAAAGATAATGGGAGTTTGCCTATGAGAAAAATAATTTATGACAATAAAAAATTGTGGCGTGTAAAATCCAGTAATCCTACGCTTAAAATTATACTGGCTAATCAATTAAATATTTCAGAATTGTTGGCAGAAATGCTTATTAACAGAGGAATTCATACCGTAGAGGAAGCCCGGGCTTTCTTGGACTGCCGCTTGGATCGCCTCCATGATCCATTTTTGTTAAAAGATATTGATAAGGCATTGGAAGTAATAATGGATTGCCTTAAAAACGGAAAACCCATTTTAGTAAACGGCGACTACGATGTTGACGGTATTTCCGGAACCGCTCTCTTGGTCAATGCCCTCCACCGCTTGGGCGGGGTGGTTGATTACCATATACCCCAGCGCCAGCAGGGGTATGGTCTACACAAGGAAACACTGCAATGGGCTGCAGAGGAAGGCTATTGCTTAGTCATTACCGTTGATTGCGGCATAAATGCGCTGGAAGAAGCTGAACTGGCCCGGCAGCTGGGATTGACCTTGGTAATTACCGATCACCACGAGCCGGGAGAAGTGCTGCCCAAGGCGGTGGCGGTAATAAACCCTAAAAGGGAGGATTGCCTGTACCCCTTTAAAGAGCTTGCCGGTGTGGGGGTGGCTTTGAAACTGGTACAGGCCGTTTACCAAAAGGTGGGCCTACCCTACCATTCCTGGCATGACCTGCTGGATGTGGCCTGTCTGGGAACGGTGGCCGATATTGTTCCTTTATTGGGTGAAAACAGAATTATAGTCAAGCATGGTTTAGTACAGTTAAAAAACAGTCCTAACCTCGGTTTAGCTGCATTGAAAGAGGTTAGCAAGATAACCAATAGATTGATTAACACCAAAGATGTGGGCTTTGCCCTAGGACCGCGGTTAAACGCAGCGGGGCGAGTGGGTGACCCGCGCTTAGGGGTGGAGCTGTTGCTGTGCCCGGAACCTGAACGGGCCAAGGAAATTGCAGAGGATTTAGATAGGAGTAATCGGGAACGGCAAAATATTGAGACCAGGGTTCTGGATGAAGCTTTACTGATGTTAGAAGAGCAGCCACATTTGTTAGAGGACACTGTTTTGGTGTTGGCCTCAGAAGACTGGCATCCGGGTGTAATTGGCATTGTTGCCTCCCGCCTGCTGGAGCGCTACCATCGTCCGGTGTTGATGATTTCCCTGGAAGGGGAAGAAGGTAAAGGATCCGCCCGCAGTATAGAGGGTTTTAACTTATACAATGCATTGGAGCATTGCAAGGAATATTTGATTCAGTTTGGCGGGCATGAAAAGGCGGCGGGTTTTTCCATTAATGCCGCCAATATAGATGATTTTAGGCGGGCAATTAATGACTACGCCCGGTCGGTGCTTGACGAAGAAGCCTTAATGCCCAGTGTAAATATAGATAAGATTATTTACCCTGACGAGATTAATGAAGATATAGTTGAAGAGCTGGCCCTGATTGCACCCTTTGGCCATTGTAATCCCAGTCCGGTATTAGGTTGTCGAGAGGTAAACATGGGGGACTGGCGAACCGTCGGGGAAAAACGAAATCATTTAAAGGTGAAAGTCTGCGGTGAACGGGTGACCCTGGACGGTATCGGTTTTGACTTGGCCTGTTGTGAGGAACTCTTGGCCGCCGGGAAACCGGTGGATGTTGCCTTTGTACCGGAGATCAATGAGTGGAATAACCGCAGGATGGTACAATTAAAAATTAAAGATATTTGCCACAGGGCGGTTATTCGCAGTGAGGGCATCAGATGCCAATACTTTCCGGAGGACTTAACCCGATTCTCTGAAGATTTGCTGCAGAACAAAAATCTAAGGTTGTTAAGCCCCGATTATATTTTACTAAAGCTGGAACTTTACAAAAAAAATGGGCCCGTTGAAGAACCCTTGAGGGAGATGTCAACGGATTTTTGGGACAAAATATCTCTACACGATTACAGGGAATGTCCCGATCGATTGGGATTGCTGGCAGATTCAATTGGCCCTGAGTCGGTGGTGGTGCTGGTAACCAGTGGTTATCAGGTTATTGAACTGGCCCATTCCCTTGCATTAAAGCGCCCTGAACTGGCCCACCGCATTGCATATTACTGCCGGGGCATGACTGAGGATATTGGCGAATATATTAAGCAGCTTTCAAAGCCGGATTCCGGGGTAGTTTTAATAACCACCCCCAATTTAGCAAAGGATTTGGGCATCAAAGACCTGGGCAAGGCAATACTGTATTACCCACCCTTTAGTGCCCGGGGCTTGCTGTCAGCGGCAGAGGCGGCCGGAACCAACGGTGACCTCTACTTCATGTTTAAAACAGAAGACATAGCCGCGGCAAGTAAGGTGCTGACTACCTTTGCCCCGGAAAGGGACAGTTTTGTGGCTCTGTACCGTTTTTTAGTGCGCAAGGTTGGTATGAACAAAATAGTTGAGCTGCCTGCAGAAGAGCTGCGAGAGGTGTTAACGGAAGACGGCGGTGCCCTGGTTGAAGATTATACGGTGGCGCTGTCAATGCAGGTGTTTGCTGAACTGGATTTATTAAGGTTTGGCTACCGAAAAGGAATTTATCAGGTAAAAATGCTGCCAAGGCCCAGCCATAAGCTGGATTTGGAAAGTTCAAAGACCTTCAAATGGACCAATAACATTTCCCTGGAGGGTCTGCAGTTTATTTCTATTTTAGTTAGCGGCAACTTAAAACATATTTCTAAACTTCCTTACCTATAGCATCTGTTAACTTAAGCAGGGCTTAATCGGCGAAATATGATATAATACCGCTTATATTAGCAAGAAAAAAGATTACTAAAAGGGGGGGCACCGGTGTCCTTAGCACAGTTGACTGAAAAAATTAAAAGTTATAACGCCACAGCGGACATCGCCTTCCTGCGCAAAGCTTACCGTTATGCTGAATGGGCTCATTTTGGACAGAAGAGAATTTCCGGTGAAGACTATTTTATTCACCCCGTTGAAGTGGCTAACATTTTAGCTGACATGCATTTAGATATGGAGACGGTGGTGGGTGCACTGCTGCACGATGTGGTGGAAGACACCGGGGTCACACTGGAAGACATAGAGCATGAATTTGGAGAGCAAGTTGCTTTACTGGTGGATGGAGTAACAAAGTTAAAGAAACTGGAGTTTAAATCAAAGGTAGAACGGCAGGCTGAAAACTTGCGGAAGATGTTTTTGGCCATGGCCAAGGATATTAGGGTTGTACTGATCAAGCTTGCGGACAGACTGCATAATTTACGCACCTTAAACTACCAGACCGAAGCCAAACAGCGGGAAAAGGCAGAGGAAACGCTGGAAATATTTGCACCCCTGGCCCACCGCTTAGGTATCTATCGCATTAAGTGGGAATTGGAGGATATATCCTTTAGATATCGCTACCCGGAAGAATATTATAGGCTTAAAGAATTGGTGGCGGCCACCAGACAAAAACGGGAGGAATTTATTCAAAGGGTAATTGACACCTTAAGCGTCAAGTTGGAAGATATGGATATCCAGGCTGAAATAAAGGGCCGGCCCAAAAACTTTTACTCCATTTATCAAAAGATGAAGCAACAACAAAAAGACTTTACGGAGATCTACGATGTCCTGGCCGTAAGGATTATTGTGGAAACTGTGAAAGACTGTTACGGCGCATTGGGAATAGCCCACACCTTATGGAAGCCTATTCCCGGAAGGTTTAAAGACTATATAGCAATGCCTAAAACCAATATGTACCAGTCACTGCACACCACTGTGATAGGGCCTTCGGGGGAACCCTTTGAAATTCAAATACGCACCTTTGACATGCACCGCACGGCAGAATACGGTATTGCCGCCCACTGGCGATATAAGGAAAACATAAAGGGCGAGACCGCCGAGCAAAAAATGGTGTGGTTGAGACAACTGCTGGACTGGCAGCATGACTTGAGGGATGCCCGGGAGTTTATGGAGGGTCTGAAGATAGATATATTTGCCCATTCGGTCTTTGTCTTTACTCCTAAGGGCGATGTGGTGGAACTGCCTGCCGGTTCAATACCCATTGACTTTGCTTACCGTATTCACACCGATGTGGGACACCGGTGCATCGGGGCCAAAGTTAATGGCAGAATTGTACCGCTGGATTATAAACTGAAAAACGGCGACATTACAGAAATTATTACCAAAAAAAGCGGCGGGCCCAGCAGGGATTGGTTGAATATTGTTAAAACATCCCAGGCTAAAGCCCGTATTAAGAATTGGTTTAAGAAAGAAAAGAAAGAAGAGAACATTACAAAGGGCAAGGAGCTCTTGGAGCGTGAGATTAGAAAGCAGGGTTTAGACTTATCAATACTAAAGAGTGACCAACTGTTGGAGGTTGGACGCAAGCTCAGCCTTAACAGTGTGGACGATATCTTTGCGGCCGTGGGTGATGCCCAAATTACCCCCCTGATGGTGTTAGGGCGTCTGAAGGATGGCTTGAACCCGCCGGAAAAGAATTTGACAGCAGATGATTTGGTGTCTAAAAAACCCGGTAAAGGGGATTGGGGTAAACCCACCCAGGGCATTAGAGTAAAAGGGATTGACAACCTCCTTATTCGCTTGGCCCAATGCTGCAACCCTGTTCCGGGTGATGATATATCAGGATACATCACCCGCGGTCGGGGGGTTTCAATACACCGCAGTGATTGTAAAAACTTAAAGGAACTTCAAGCGGTGGACCCGGAACGCCTGGTAGAAGTAACCTGGGACAAGAATTTTGATTCCTCATTCCATGTGAAACTGGAGGTTACCGGCATGGACCGGGCGGGCCTCTTGAACGATGTTCTCAATGTACTGTTAGAAATGAAAATTAATACCAACTGGGTCACTGCTCGCACCCGTAAAGATAGGATGGCAACAATAGAGCTGGCCCTTCATCTAAAAAGTATTGAACAAATGGAATTTGTATTGAACAAAATTAAACGGGTAAAGGATATTTATACGGTGCGCAGGATTGCCGGAGGGCAATCTTTGGCACACTAGTGATGGGGGTAGAAACTATGCGTGCGGTGGTACAACGGGTTAGCTCCGGTTCGGTAACAGTTGCAGGGAATACCGTGGGTGCAATAAATAAAGGACTGGTTGTGCTGCTGGGTGTGGGGCAGCAGGATACCCTTGAGGATGCCAAGTATTTGGCAGAAAAGATATGTGGTTTACGGATTTTTGAGGATAAAGAGGGCAAGTTAAACCTATCTCTTATGGATATTGCAGGGGAAGTATTGGTTGTATCACAGTTTACCCTTTTCGGTGACTGTCGTCGGGGCCGCAGGCCCAGTTTTTCCAATGCCGCCCCGCCGGAAACGGCTGTCAAACTATATCAACAATTCGTTGAACATCTGCGGCAAATGAATGTTAAAGTGGAAACCGGAGAGTTTCAGCAGCATATGGTAGTAAACATTGTAAATGATGGCCCGGTTACTTTAATGTTGGATAGTAAAAAGGAATTTTAAAAATGGAGGAATTGGATACTGTGAACGTTGAAGTGTTGCCAGTGGGCCAGCTGGATGCTAACTGTTATATCTTAATGTGCCCAGATACAAAGGAAGCAGCCATTATCGACCCCGGTGGAGATGCCCCGGACATTTTACAGTTGTTAAAGCGGATGGGGGCGAAAGCCAAGTACATTATCTGCACCCACGGCCATGTGGACCATATTGCTGCGGTGGGTGATGTTAAATCAGCCACCGGGGCCAGCGTCTTGATACACCATGGGGATGCGGACATGCTCACCGATCCGCAAAAAAATCTTTCGGCCTATATGGGGCTGAAGTTAAAGCTTGCCCCGGCGGATCAGCTGCTGCAAGACGGTGATATTGTCCGGCTGGGTCAATTGGAGTTAAAGATATTCAATGTGCCCGGCCACACTAAGGGCGGGGTGTGTATAAAGGTGGGCCATGTGCTGTTTAGCGGTGATACGCTATTTGCCCGCTCCATTGGCCGTTCGGATTTTCCCGGCGGCAACCACAGTGATTTAATTAGGGGTATAAAAGAAAAGATACTGACCCTGCCGGCAGAAACCAGAATTTACCCGGGCCACGGTCCCGACACCACCGTGGGAGACGAAAAGAAGCATAATCCTTTCTTAAGATAGTAAAAGGGCACCGACGGTGCCCTTACAATATTCCTTTAAAATTATTCTCTACTAAATGATAAAAATCCGCCAGGGTGCCGCTGGCATCCGGTTTAAGCGGTGAGTCTTTACTGTCTATCATACAGTCGGTTACCAGATAGGTTTTTATACCCAGTTTGCCGGCCACAAGGTCTTCCAGTGTGTCGTTACCGACCATCAAGGCCTGGTGGGCTTCCACCTTAAGTTCACGCAATATCTCTGCATAGTAGGCCGGATTTGGTTTGCAATAACGGCTGTTCTCGTAGGTGGTTACCACTTCCCAGGGTTGGTCTGCAATTCCCGCCCATTTCATTCGGGCCTGGATGGCCGCAGCAGGGAACAGGGGATTGGTGGCCAAGGCTATTTTTATATTCTTTTGCACAACTGCCGAAACTACTTTTTTGGCCAAGGGCGTGGGGTCGGTAAACTCCTCCAGCTCAGTGAATTTGGTGGTGTAAAAGGCATCAAACATTGGCAGGATTTCTTCTTCACTGTGATTCACCAGGGGAAGAAAGGTTTCCAAAAATACTTGGCTGTTGTATTTGTCCGGACTGTTGTCTTTAACCATTGCCTTGGTTGCAGTCCATATATAAGCTGCAAATTCTTCGGCATTGTAGTGGGCACTGAATGCTCCGGTTAACCGCTTAAAATACTCATCCATAAATCGCTGTTGGTTCATGGGTAACAAGGTGCCGTCCAGATCGAAAAGAACTGCTTTAAACATATATAAAAAAACCTCTCATTAATACTTTCTTGGTGTATGGTAAAGGCATGGCCGCTTAGTTGGGAATTGTTTTAGTGTTTGCAGCCGCAGGAACAGCCACCCTTACCCTTCTTATGGCCATTGTCCTTTTTTGGTCTCACCGATTCCAGTTGGTCAATAACCTGCTGCCGAATACCCTGCAGGTATATCTGTCTTAGGCGGTGCTGTTCTATTTTTTCCTCCTCTGTCAAACCTTCGCTGCGCTGCTTGCGAGCCAGTGCATTTATTTTTTCTATTAACTCATTGGTAATTGTCATTTGTATCACCCCATTGGTACATTATAACCAAAAAGAACACCTTGAGTAAACTCTTTGGAAAGGAATATTTTTCTGGCACTGTTTTGTTGGAACCTTTACAGTGCCTGCGGCGCCATACTATATAGGCATGTTTTTCTCATTAAATTACGGAAGTTTAATGTTTATGAAGTATTTTTGTGTTATGCTGCAAGAAAGGTAGGCTGTATAAAATTCTAGCTACCTCTTTAATTAAAGGGAAAGCGATGATTATGATGGTAGACCAATTGCTAGTAAAAAGAGCAGCTAAAGGGGATGCCCACGCATTTTTAAAATTGAGTAAGCAATATCAAAGGGGGCTGTACCGGGTTGCCTTTGGTATGCTGGGTAATGAGCATGATGCTGCCGATGCTGTACAAGAAACGCTGTTAAAGGCTTATCGTGATGTGGCTAATTTACGCAATCATCAACAATTTAAGAGTTGGCTGTACCGTATTTTAACCAACCGCTGCATTGATATTTTGCGCCAGCGCCAACGCACCACGCCGGTAGAAAATGTCTGGAAAAACGAGGCGGTGGAAAACAATTGGGATTTAAAGGTTGACATAGCCAATGCCTTGGCAGGATTAGACGAACAACACCGTACGGTGGTGGTGCTGCGTTTTTTTCAAGATATGCAGCTGGGGGATATTGCAGTGGTGCTTAACATACCGGTGGGTACAGTGAAGTCCAGACTGCATCGGGCGATGAAAAAGTTAAAGTTATCATTGTCAACTGCTGAAGAGGGCAGAGTGGGGGGTGAGACCATTGACCTGTGTTAAAGTAGCGGAACTGCTGGAGGACTATGTGCTGGGACAGCTGTCCCTTGAAGAAGAAAAAAAGGTCAATGAGCATCTAAAACACTGCCCTGCCTGTAAAAAAGAATACTTGGCGCTTAAAAGGTTAACCGAGGAATTACACCAATGGTCCGGCCGCATTGAGATGCCCAAAGATTTAGAGAAAAAGATTGAAAATATTATACTGGAAGAAGCCAAGTCCCGGACAAAACTCCCAAGGGCTTATAAAAATGCTTTAACCTATGCGGCCGCTGCCGCTTTGCTGTTCTCTGTTTCCTGGGGGGTATGGTCACAAACCGATTTATTTATAAAAGATGACCCTGTGCCCATGCAGCAGGCTGCACCCAAGGAGGATCTTGCCTCCATGCAGAGGGCTGCTGAACAGGGTCCTGCCCGGGGATTTGACGGCCATGATAGCCTGGAACTCTTTGATTACGGAGACCAGGATGTGCCCCCTGATCTTGAAACACCTGTGTCCAATGAAGTTGATGGGGTTAAGGATGCGGAAATGGTGACCATGGCTTTGGATTCACCAATGACTGCCGGGCCGGAAGGGAGCATTCAGCAGCCCTTTATTCCACCCCATGAGGTGCAAAGTATTGTAATAGATAGGGGTGGAGATATTTTCTCGCTGCCAAAGGATGAAGAAAATCAAGGGATAGTGGATATGCTGGTGCAAGGTGTAAATGAGGCTGAAATAGTGGAAAATACGGAAAAGGTCAATGACAGGGTATTTAAGCAGCAAATATATATTCAACTTGCGGACGGCAGCAAATATCAAATACTGTACAATGGGGACAGCAACAAAGCCCTTGTGGACGGTGTTTTAATTGTCCCCGGGCCGGCACTGTCGGAGGCATTGGAGGCACTGTTGACAAATTAGCACTGTTTTATTACAATCTTGCTAGTATATATATCGTGAAATCTATGATCGGGAAGAGTAAGCGGCCTACCCCTGTTCAGGGAGAACAAGCCCCGGACTGTAAGCTTGTTTACAGGGAACCGTTGAAAAACACCCGGGAGTGGTCACCGAAAGATGCCCGGCATCCATTAGGCTGGCCCGGCAGGGCACCGTTATATGCCCCTAGAGGGGAACCTATGGGTTCAATCAGGGTGGCACCACGGGAATCTAACCCGTCCCTGGATATGCTTAAACTGCATAACCAGAGGCGGGTTTTTAGTTTTTTTTATTGGGAGGTGTTTTATTGTGCTAACCACAAAACCACGGGGTACCAACGACATCTTACCCGGTGAGGTGGAAAAATGGCAATACATAGAAAAGGTGATTAGGGAAGTTTGTCAAACATATGGGTACAGGGAAATTCGCACCCCGATTTTTGAGCATACTGAACTGTTCCAACGGGGGGTGGGTGAAACCACCGACATTGTGGAAAAGGAGATGTACACCTTTAAAGATCGCGGTGACCGCAGTATAACGCTGCGGCCGGAAGGAACAGCCGCTGTGGTGCGTTCTTACCTGGAGAATAAACTCTATGCGGGAACACAACCCCTAAAACTGTATTACATTGGCCCCATGTTTCGTTATGATCGCCCCCAGGCGGGCCGTTATCGCCAGTTTCACCAGTTCGGGGTTGAAGTTTTGGGGGTACACAGCCCGGGCATTGATGCAGAGGTAATGGCCATGGCCATGGAAGTATATGGCCGTCTGGGTCTAAAGGATTTAGAGCTGCATATTAACAGTTTGGGTTGTCCCCAGTGCAGGCCCTTATTAAAAGAGCGCCTGCAGGAGTTTTTGCAGCCCCATCTTGAGGGCTTCTGCCAGCAATGTAAAGGCCGCTATCACCGCAACCCGCTGCGCATTTTAGATTGTAAAAGCGAAAAATGTAAACAGTTATCAGAGGGTGCCCCCACCACAGCCGATTGCCTGTGCCCCTCCTGCGCAGCATTTTTTGATGAAGTTAAAAGGTGCCTAGATTTGCTGGGGATTGATTATGTGGTAGATAAAAATTTGGTTAGGGGCCTGGACTATTATACCCACACAGCCTTTGAAATAATGGCCAAAGGGATAGGGGCTCAAAGCTCTGTGGGCGGGGGTGGCAGATATAACGGCTTGGTGGAGGCCTGTGGTGGCCCGGAAATCCCGGGAATAGGCTATGCCCTAGGGTTGGAGCGAATATTGCTGGCAATGGAGCAGCAGGGAGCGGAATTTCCCCCTGCTTGGCGCCCCGATGTGTTTTTAGTAACTGCCTGCCCTGAAGCTGAAGAAGAGGTGTATAAACTGCTGGCCGACCTAAGGGAACTGGGTTATTCCGCAGATAAAGATTATATGGGACGCAGCCTAAAGGCGCAAATGAAATATGCCGGCAAGTTAAATGCCCGCCGCACCGTAATAATTGGGGAAAATGAACTTAAGAACGGAACAATAACGGTAAAGGATATGATTACAGGCGAACAGGAAGAAATAAAACGGGAAAAAATTACAGTGCTGTTAGGAGGTAAATAAGGACATGCAAACAGAGCATGCTTTAAAGCGAACCCATATGTGCGGTGAGCTGAGAAGTGAAAATATAGATGAACAGGTAGTGCTGATGGGCTGGGTACAGCGCCGCCGGGATCATGGTGGCCTTATTTTCGTGGACTTACGTGACCGTACCGGCATAGTGCAGGTGGTGTTCAGCCCTGAGGTGGATAAAAATTCTTTTCACAAGGCGGAGGCCATTAGAAGTGAATGGGTATTGGCTGTTAAGGGGAAAGTTTACGGGCGCCCTGAGGGCACAGCCAATCCCAAAATGATTACCGGCATGGTAGAGGTATATGCCGACAAGCTGATTGTTTTAAACAAGGCCAAAACCCCTCCCTTCTACATAGAAGATGGGATCGACGTGGATGAAAACCTGAGATTAAAGTACCGCTACATTGACTTGCGCCGCCCTGAAATGCAGGAGGCCATGATTTTAAGGCATCGGGCATCTAAGGCTGTGCGGGATTTCCTTGACCGGAACAATTTCTTAGAAATAGAAACACCCATGCTAACCAGGAGTACTCCCGAAGGGGCCAGGGATTACCTGGTACCCAGCAGGGTAAACCCCGGAAAGTTCTATGCCCTGCCGCAATCACCGCAAATATTTAAGCAAATACTGATGCTGTCGGGTTTGGAAAGGTATTTCCAAATAGTGCGCTGTTTTAGGGATGAAGACTTGCGGGCCGATCGGCAGCCTGAATTTACCCAAATAGATATTGAAATGTCCTTTGTGGACGTTGAAGATGTCACTTCACTGATGGAAGAGATGATTGCCTATGTTTGTAAGGAAACAATCGGTTTGGAAGTTAATTTGCCAATCCCAAAAATATCCTACTCCGAGGCAATGGATCGCTTTGGCACAGATAAACCGGACACTCGTTTTGGTATGGAATTAAAGGATATCTCTCCCTTGGCAGCCCAATGTGGATTTAAAGTGTTTAACAGTGTGGTTAAAAACGGGGGCTTGGTTAAGGGTATTAACGCCAAAGGCTGTGGCCACTTTAGCCGTAAAGAAATTGATGACCTGACGGCATATGTGGCAATATACAAAGCAAAGGGACTGGCCTACTTTATTGTCACCGAGGACGGTGTTAAATCGCCCATAGCCAAATTCTTTAAACCGGAAGAAATAAATGATATTTTAGATAAGTTTGAGGCTAAAGCGGGGGACTTGCTGTTATTTGTGGCAGACAGTCCGGATGTGGTGGCTGCTTCGCTGGGGGCGCTGCGCCTGCATTTGGCAGAGCGTTTGGATATTATCCCCAAGGATCAGTTTAACTTCCTGTGGGTGGTTAACTTTCCCCTGCTGGAATATGATGAGGAGGAAGGGCGCCATGTGGCCATGCACCATCCCTTTACTGCCCCCTTGGACAGCGACCTTGAGCTGTTGACCGATAAACCGGAAGAGGTGCATGCAAAGGCCTATGACATGGTACTTAACGGAGTGGAAATTGGAGGAGGAAGTATTAGAATACACAACCGGGAAATACAGGAAAAAATGTTTAAGGCCATTGGGCTCAGTGATGATGAAGCAAGGGAAAAATTTGGCTTCATGTTAGAGGCCTTTGAGTACGGTGCCCCACCCCACGGGGGGGTAGCCTTTGGATTTGACCGTTTAGTAATGCTGCTGGCAGGCAAAGACAGCATTAGGGATGTAATTGCCTTTCCTAAGACTTCCAGTGCCACCTGCCTGATGACCGGCGCACCCAACGAGGTGGATGCCAAACAGTTAAAGGAATTGCACATTAAACAGTCAGGCAAAATGGCACTGCAGCAGGGCGATAAATAATTTAATACATCTTGCCAGGAGATTGTAACTATGGTAACATGTTAGCAATAAAGATTAAGTTGAAAGTTTAGAAAACTAACTTCCCTGCTGTGAACGTGTTCATCTTGAAAGTTGAGCCAACACCATAATGAGGGGAGCCCCACTCTGACGGTGAATTGTATGCCTAAGTAAGGAAACATGAAGCAATCAGGAGGGCACCCACCTGTGAGCATCAGGTTCAAGTTTTTTTAAGATGAACACGGCATTGGTGGGAACTAAATTAAATCAGTGTGCCTGCGTGAATGCTGCACACTGATTTTTTAATATTTAATTAAGAATTGGTGATAATTAGACAGAGGTTGGCTTTAACCTTAACCGGGGGGAGAGTAGGAGTGGGATTACACCGTTTTTCACGCACCGAGCTTATCATCGGTTCCCAGGGTTTACATAAATTAAAATGCAGTAAGGTGGCTGTATTTGGTGTAGGCGGCGTAGGCTCTTACACCGTTGAGGCTTTGGCCAGGGCCGGGGTGGGGCACCTGCTTTTAGTGGACTCTGATGATGTTTGTCTGACCAACATTAACCGGCAGATTCACGCCTTGGACAACACGGTGGGCCAGGCCAAGGTAAAACTGATGGCCGACAGGGTCAAATTAATTAACCCTGATATAAAGGTGGAGGCTGTTAAAGAGTTTTACACCCCTGAAAATGGAAGTAGGTTTGTTACTTCAGATATAGATTATGTGGTGGATGCAATTGATAATGTAAGGGGCAAGTTAGATTTAATTAAAAGATGTGTTGAGAACAAAATACCTATTGCCGCGGCCATGGGGGCAGGCAATAAATTGGATGCCGGTGCCCTTAGACAGGCAGATATTTCTGAAACCTCGGTATGCCCCTTGGCCAAGGTAGTAAGGAGGGAGCTGAAAAAGGCAGGCATATTCAGGGGAGTTAAGGTGGTGTATTCCACCGAACAGCCAATAAAACCGGTTAAGTCCGGCCAAAACACAGATGGCCGCCAGGTACCGGGCAGCATATCCTTTGTGCCCGGGGTGGCGGGTTTAATGTTGGCAAGCATTGTAGTAAATGATTTGATTCACAATCTTAATAAATCGGAAAATTTAGAAATTTGACAAGGGCTTTTAGTAGGTATTATAATGTTAAGCTGTAAGGACGACGTAAACATGTCAAAATATTCTTGGTAAATACATGACCATTTAGAAAGGGGCGAGTTATGTGGCAAGCGAAAACATTATCATTCTCACCGATGCTGATTTTAAAGAGCAAGTTAATGGCAGCGATATGCCGGTGCTGGTTGATTTTTGGGCTGAGTGGTGCGGACCCTGTAAGATGATTGCACCGGAACTGGAAAAACTGGCCGACGAGTTGGTTGGCAAAGTGAAAGTTGCTAAGATAAACGTTGATGATAACCGTAGCACTCCGGGTGAATACCAAGTGATGAGTATACCTACAATGGTGCTTTTTAAAGACGGTAAAGAAGTTGAACGTGCCATTGGTTTTCGTAAAAAAGATGAATTATTGAAGATGATTGAAAAACATCTCTAATTATTAAAAGCACGTGCAAGGGCGCGTGCTTTTAATATTTCTTGTGCGGCTTGGTGTAAACTAAGTTCTCTATATATCTTCAGGAGGTTGAAAGTTTTGTTGTTTTATCCTGATCATTTGCCTTTAGCTGCCAGAATGCGTCCTCGCTGTCTTGAGGAATTTGTGGGGCAGGAGCACATCTTAGAGGAAAACAAGCTCCTATATAGGGCCATCAAGGCTGGGCGCTTGGGGTCGGCCATATTTTACGGTCCGCCGGGGACCGGCAAAACAGCCTTGGCGGAAATAGTGGCCCATAGCTCGCAACGGTCCTTTGAACGGTTAAATGCTGTCACCTGCGGTGTGAAAGATATTAGGCAAGCGGCAGATAAGGCCCAGCGCACCGGACCGGTAATTTTGTTTTTAGATGAAATACATCACTTAAATAAAAGTCAACAGGATGCCCTCTTACCTTTTGTGGAACAGGGTTTAATCACCCTCATTGGCTCTACCACAGAAAATCCTTTTTTTGAAGTGAACAATGCCTTGCGATCCCGTTCCACACTATTTCAATTTTATCCCCTTACACCGGATGACATAAAAAAAATATTACATAATGCCCTCAGGGATGAAAGCCGCGGTTTGGGTAAATATAAGGTAAATTTACATGACGACGCCCTGGAACATCTGGTTCAAGCCAGTGGCGGTGATGCCCGCACTGCCTTAAATGCCCTGGAGTTGGGGGTGCTGACCACGGAGCCCGATGCCCAAGGCATAATTCAATTTGAATTAAAGGTGGCTGAAGAATGTTTGCAGCAGCAAATGTTGAAATATGACAAATCCGGGGATAATCATTATGATGTGGCCTCGGCCCTAATTAAATCAATCAGGGGCAGTGACCCCGACGCGGCTTTGCATTATCTGGCAAGGATGCTGGCCGCCGGCGAAGACGTGAAGTTTATCGCCCGCAGATTGGTGATCAGTGCCTCAGAAGATGTGGGCCTGGCCCAGCCCCAGGCGCTGCCGGTGGCAATGGCCGGCGCCCAGGCAGTTCAGTTTATTGGCATGCCCGAAGCACGCATTATTTTGTCGGAGGTGGTGATCTACTTAGCCCTGTGCCCCAAAAGTAATTCGGCATACCGGGCCATAGACGAAGCCTTGGCAGATGTAAGAAAGAAAGACTGCGGAAATGTGCCTGTACATTTGCGCGATGCCCACTATAAAGGTGCAAAGGAACTGGGCCATGGCCTGGGCTATAAATATGCCCATGATTATCCCGGCGCGTGGGTTTTGCAGCAGTATTTACCGGATAAGCTGGTGGGGACAGAGTACTACCGGCCCAATGACAGGGGCGTTGAAAGGAAAATGAAAGAAAAGATTATACAGCTAAGAAAGCTAAGCAAAGAAACTTAAGGTGTTCAAACTTATGGACATCATAGTTGCCAAGGCTATTTTCTTATTAGCCAGGATTTAATTAATATAGCGGGTTTTGCTTAATTTTGTTAAAGAAAAATAACCAAGTGCTGCACTAGGGTTTTTCATTGACAGTGCTCAGTTTGCTGTGCTATTATATTTTCAGATAAAACCTAGTTGTTTACTAGGGTTTAATAAGACAACCCGGAGGTGGTTTTTTGAAGTTGTCCACCAAGGGGCATTATGGGTTAAGGGCAATGTTTGACCTAGCTCTCCACTACAGTGAGAACCCCATACCCTTGAAGACCGTTGCCGAGAGGCAGCAGTTATCTGAAAATTATTTAGAACAGTTAATAGCGGCCTTGCGTAAAGCAGGGTTGGTAAACAGTGTGCGTGGGCCCCAGGGGGGTTATATTTTGGCCCGTCGACCCGATGAAATAACTGTGGGTGACATAATCAGAGTGCTGGAAGGTCCCATAGCGCCGCTTGAATGTGTTAATGAAACAGACCCGGGGGATTGTGATCAGTTTAATTACTGTATATCACGCAATGTCTGGGCAAAGGTGCGGGATAGCATTAATGATGTACTTGATTCGATCAGTCTTGCCGACATGTGTTTGGAGGCTGAGCAAATTGAGCAGCAACGGAAATAGAAACTAGCTATTGCAGACGAGGAGGCCTAGCAATTTATGCGTAAAGTGTATTTTGACCACTCTGCCACCACCCCGGTGGATCCCGAAGTAGCTAAATTGGTAATGAGCTACATGACAGATCATTTTGGTAACCCCTCCAGCGTACATGGCTTTGGAAGAAAGGTTAAACAGGCTTTGGAAGAAGCCCGGGAACAGGTTGCTAAAGCCATCGGCGCTTCCCATGTTGGTGAAATCGCTTTTACCAGCGGCGGTACCGAGGCTGCAAACATGGCCCTGCGGGGGGCTGCCTTGGCCAATAAACAAAAGGGTAACCACATTATCACCACCGCCGTGGAACACCACTGTGTTTTGACCACCTGTGAGTATTTGGCTAAAGAGGGTTTTGAGCTTACTGTTCTACCCGTTGACCAATACGGCATGGTCAGTGTGGAAGATGTTGCCAATGCCATAACAGACAAGACCATTCTTGTGTCTGTTATGCACGCCAACAATGAGGTGGGCACAATTATGCCCATTGCTGAAATTGGTAAAATGCTAAGGGAGCAAGACCGTAAAATTATTTTTCATACCGATGCAGTACAGTCCATCGGCAAGTTACCGGTTAATGTGGATGATTTGAATGTGGACTTGCTTACCCTCTCGGGTCATAAAATTTATGGTCCTAAGGGCATTGGAGCCATGTATATTCGCAGGGGTACCTGGTGGCAGCCCATCTTGTATGGGGGCGGGCAAGAGCGGAGGCGCCGTCCGGGAACGGAAAATGCGCCGGGTGCCATTGGCTTAGGTAAGGCAATTGAAATAGCGGTATCTAACCGGGAAGAAAATGCAGAGAAGTTAACTAAGCTCGGCAGTAAGTTGGTGGATAGGGTATTAAACAGTTTACCCAATGTACGTTTAAACGGCCATCCTACCATGCGTTTGCCTGGCCATGCCAGTTTCTGCATAGAGTTTATAGAAGGAGAGTCAATGCTGCTTTCTTTGGACATGCAAGGGATTGCTATTTCCAGTGGTTCGGCCTGTACTTCAGGTTCCCTGGAACCGTCCCATGTGCTTTTGGCCATGGGCATACCTCATGAAATGGCCCACGGCAGTTTGAGAATATCCATGGGCAAATATAACACTGAAGAAGATGTGGATTATTTTGTAGATAAATTAGTGCCAATTATTGAACGTTTACGGGCGATGTCTCCGCTGGCTGCCGGCGGTGTTTGTACACCGTGTTCCTGTGCCTCCTGTGAATGCGGAGATAATAAATAAATTTGTTATATTTAGTATGGGGGAGGACAAAATATGTATAGTGAAAAAGTAATGGATCACTTTTCTAACCCGCGTAATGTTGGGGAAATGCCAGATGCGGATGCTGTGGGCCAGGTTGGAAATCAATCCTGTGGCGACATAATGAAAATATACTTAAAGGTAAAGGATGGAATAATAGAGGATATTAAGTTTCAAACCTTTGGCTGTGGAGCGGCCATTGCCACCAGCAGCATGGTAACTGAAATGGCTCGGGGAAAAACCCTGGAAGAAGCCATGAAGATTACCAATAAATCGGTGGCCCAATCATTGGATGGACTGCCTCCCCAAAAGATGCACTGTTCTAACCTAGCTGCCGATGCTCTACATGCTGCCATAGAGGACTATCTTAAAAAGCACGGAAAATAAAAAGTCACGTAGGTGAAAACTTTGAGTTCTAACAAAAGAGTTATTGTGGCCATGAGCGGCGGCGTAGACAGTTCTGTCACCGCCGCTCTTTTACAACAAGAGGGGTATGAGTGTATTGGGGTGACAATGCAAATTTGGGACCCCGACTTAACGGCGGTGGATGATGACTACGTGGGTTGCTGCTCCCTTACCGCTGTGGATGATGCCAGGCGTGTTGCCGACAAATTGGGCATTCCCTATTACGTGTTGAATTTCCGTGACATCTTTGAGAGAAAGGTCATTGATTATTTTACAGAAGAATACATAAAAGGTCGCACCCCTAATCCCTGCATAGCCTGCAACCGCTATGTGAAGTTCGAGGCGCTCTTGGACAAGGCTTTGGCCCTGGGTGCCAATTATGTTGCCACCGGTCATTATGCCAGACTGGCTTACTCAGATGAGCATAAACGCTGGACAATCAAAAAGGCCAAGGATGACAAAAAAGATCAGACCTATGTGCTTTATAACATGACCCAGCACCAAATTGAGCACACCTTGATGCCCCTGGCTGAATTTACCAAGGAAGAGGTAAGGGCTATGGCCTCTCAACTGGGGCTGTCCACGGCGTCTAAGCCAGAAAGTCAAGAAATTTGTTTTGTACCGGATAACAACTATAGAAACTTTTTGGAAGAGCGTACCGGAGGTAATTTTAAAAAGGGTTTATTTTTAGATGTCAACGGTAAGGTGTTAGGGGAGCACAAGGGTATACATAATTATACCATTGGCCAAAGAAGGGGATTGGGAATTGCCACCGGCGAAAGAATTTATGTGGTGGATATCGATCCCAAACGCAATGCCGTAATACTGGGACCGGAAGAGGCTGTTTTAAAACAGGACTTGATAAGCTATGATAACAATTTCATTTTATTTGCTGAATTAACAGGGCCGGTGGAGGTGGAGGCCCAGGTTAGGTATAATGCTAAACCGTCGCCGGCTGTCATCAAACCGCTGGCCGGGGGCAGAGTACATGTACATTTTCACCAACCCCAAAAGGCAATAACCCCAGGCCAAGCGGTGGTATTTTATCAAGGTGACTACCTGGTGGGTGGGGGAACAATAGAGAAGGCGGGAGCCCTTTAACAATTATATAAAATTTGCAAAAAAGCTGACCCTGTCATGGCGTGGGTCAGCTTTTTTAATGCATGAGATATTTGTTAATTGGCAATAATACTTATACTAATGCTTGGAAAGGAGGCCGCAAATTTGAACTGCCCTGTTTGTGGTGGCAAGTCCACCGGTAAGGTGGGTGTTGAACAGTATTATTGCTGGGATTGCTGCCTGGAATACCGAAAAAATAAAGAAGGCGTACAAATATATGAGGTTGCTGAAGACGGCAGTTTGGTTTCCTTTGATCCCACCAATCAAAATATCTTGTAGACACAAAACAGAGGGGGTGAGTCTTTTAATGAATGGCTTTTGGCGAGGCATGGTGGCAGGGGGAATTATTGCTATGGCCATGAGTATGTATATCAATCCTAATCATAAAAAACGCAACAGTATTATTGGAATGGGGCTTGGAATGAGGCGTAAACGGAAAGCAAACCGCATGTTAAGAGGGGTTTCCAAAACCGTTAGAGAGCTTGTGAGGTAAGTATAAAAGTGAGGTTTATAGACCTCACTTTTATACTTATTAAAAATTGAAGGCTCAACCAAAGTTTTTCTTTTGCTTATCAGGGGGTTTGCTTATGGCCTTTAGGCAGTCTAAAAGGATATATAAATATTTATTTTTTGCCCTCCTCTTATTTGCCGGTTTATATTTTGTATATCTTATCCGTGGACTGCTGTTGGCAATGGTGCTGGCCTTAATATTGGTATATTTGTTATACCCGGTGGTTCGTTCAATGGAAGCAAGGGGCACCCATCCGGTGTTAGCTATTTTACTGGCCTATGCAGGGGTTTCAATTGTTGCCGCTGCAGTTATGATGTATGGAATTCCCCGGTTGGTCTTGCAGCTGCATTTACTGGTGGATATGCTGCCCACCTATACGGCCCAGGTTGAACAGTTAATGATTGATATTCAAACCACCTATAGCCGCACAGGGGTTCCTGATGGTTTGCGTGTGGTAATAGACCAACAAATTAACGACCTGGAATTAAGGCTGCAAAAAACCTTGGAGCAGCTTGTGGATTCCATCTTTAACATGGTTGGTTATGTATTAAACATTGTTCTGGCCCCGGTGTTGGCTTTCTACATCTTAAAAGACCTAGATAAATTCAAGTTATGGATAGAAAGCAGGTTTCCGGAAAAATATTTCCCCGGCCTGTGGTCGCTGTCCAGGCAGATAAACACAGTGCTGAGCAGTTTTATTCGCGGCCATCTAATATTAATGGTTTTTGTGGGCACCTTAACCGGCCTTGCCATGGTTCTTTTGGGTGTTGAATATGCGGTGATGCTGGGGATTATTGCCGGTTTGACAGAATTAATACCCTACTTTGGCCCCTTTATAGGTGCAGTGCCGGCGGTGGCCATCGCACTGCTGCATTCAAAGGTGTTGGCTTTAAAAGTAGTGTTGGCAATAATTGTAATTCAACAAATTGAAAGTTATATTATAGCGCCCAAGGTATTGGGCCACAGCGTTGGACTGCATCCCTTAACCATTATTTTGGTATTACTGGCCGGTTTAGAGTTTTATGGGGTGGTGGGCATGTTGTTGGCGGTGCCGGTGGCCGCAATTATTCGGGTATTGCTTGTTCATGGCTATCAGTTTTTTTCTAAGATCTATTAGTTCTTTTATTGGTGTTCTTGACACATGCGAGGAATATTCTGTATAATAATCGCAAAAGAACGCTGAAGATAGTAACCTTTCCGCCCCCACAAAAGGTCCATTGGGAGGGAAGGTTTTTCTGTTATATAGGAATTACATAGACTGGAGGAAATACCATTGACCGGTAACGAAATTAGGGAGAAATACTTAAAGTTTTTTGAAGAGCGCGGGCATCAAATACTGCCCAGTGCGTCGCTAATTCCCCACAACGACCCAAGTATACTATGGACTGCAGCGGGCATGGTGCCTTTTAAGCCATATTTTACGGGAAAAGCCACCCCCGAGAATCTGCGGGTTACCACTTGCCAAAAATGTTTGCGCACTCCGGACATTGAAGAGGTGGGAAAAACAGCGCGACATCACACCTTTTTTGAAATGCTGGGAAACTTTTCCTTTGGAGATTATTTTAAGGAAAAGGCCATTCCCTGGGCGTGGGAGTTTGTAACATCGGTGCTGGCTTTGCCAAAGGAGAAACTTTGGGTAACAATTTACATGGATGATGACGAAGCCTTTGATATTTGGCATAAAGAGGTTGGGGTGCCCAAGGATAGAATTGTACGCATGGGCAAGGACACAAATTATTGGGAAATCGGTGTCGGTCCCTGCGGCCCATGTTCAGAAATCTATATTGATTTGGGTGAAGAGAGGGGCTGCGGCAGTAAGGATTGTGCCGTTGGCTGCGACTGTGATCGCTATCTGGAGATTTGGAACCTGGTGTTTATTCAGTTTTACCGTGATGAAGAGGGGAACTATTCACCCCTGGAAAACAAGGGTATTGATACGGGCATGGGTTTGGAACGGGTGGCATCGGTGATGCAAAAGGTTAAAACTAACTTTGATACCGATCTGCTGCGCGAAATTATGGACTATGCCGGGTCCCTGTTAAAGGTTAAATATGGTGAAGATGACGAAAAGGATTTAGCCTTAAAGGTAATAACCGACCATACCAGGGCCATTACCTTTGCCATTGGCGACGGGGCTTTGCCGTCCAATGAAGGCCGAGGCTATGTAATCCGTAGATTGCTGCGCCGGGCAGTACGTTTTGGGCGTGTTTTGAGTATGCAGGATACCTTTCTGCATAAGGTTTCGGCGGCGGTAATCAAACAAATGGCTTCGGCATATCCGGATTTAGAAGCCAAGCAAGAGCATATACTACAGGTTATACGAACGGAAGAAGAGCGCTTTTTAGAGACTCTGGCCCAGGGAACAGAGATTATAGCTAAGCTGACTGCCGAGGCCAAGGCCGCAGGCAATACTGTAATAGCCGGTGCAGATGCCTTTAAATTATATGACACCTACGGGTTTCCCTTGGAGCTAACCAAGGAAATTGCCGAGGAAAACGGCTTATCTGTTGATGAAGAGGGATTTACCAAGGCCTTAGAAAAGCAAAGACAGCGGGCACGCAGTGCCAGGCAGGAAACCGAGTATTTATCCGAGCGCGGTGTAATGTATAAGGCACTGCGGGAAGAATTGGGTGTAACGAGATTTACCGGATACAGCTTGCTGGAGGGCAAAGCCAATATTATGGCCATCCTAAAGGATGGGCTGCAGGAGTTATCGGCTGAAGCAGGGGAAGAAATAGAGCTTATTTTGGATGTTACTCCTTTTTATGCCGAGTCCGGAGGCCAGGTGTCAGACCACGGGCATATTGTTGGAGAAGACTTTAAGGTGGAGATATATGCGGTAAGTAAGCCGCTGGATGATTTTATAGTACACCACGGAAAGGTGATTGCCGGTAAAGTAAGACGCCACCAAACCGTTGATGTGGAGGTTGAGGGGAGTCGCCGGCAAGATGTGGCCAGAAATCACTCTGCCACACACCTGGTGCACAAAGTTCTGCAGGAAGTGCTGGGAGATCATGTTAACCAGGCAGGGTCCCTGGTGGAACCGGACCGTTTGCGTTTTGACTTTACTCATTTTGCCGCCCCTAGCCCCGAAGAGCTTAAACGTATTGAAGAATTGGTTAATAATATGATATTAGCAAACTTACCGGTGGAGGCCTTTGAGACCACCCTATCAAAGGCCAAGTCCATGGGAGCGGCAGCCCTGTTTGGTGAAAAATACGGCAGTAATGTCAGAGTGGTTAAGATGGGTGATTTTAGCTTGGAGTTATGTGGAGGTACCCACGTTAACTCAACCGCCGAAATAGGCTTATTTAAGTTGGTCAGTGAAAGCAGTATTGGTGCCGGAACCCGCCGCATTGAGGCAGTAACCGGGCGGGGTGTCTTGCAATACCTGGAGGCAAAGGAAGAACAGATTTCCCAAATTGCCAAGGCAGTTAAGGCTACCCCGTCAGAAGTTGTTAAGCGGGTAAAAGGTTTACAGCAGAGTGTAAAAGACCTGGAAAGTGAACTTGAATCCTTAAGAAGTCAATTATCAAGGCAAGAAGTGGCCAGCATTTTAGGCCAGGCAAGGGAAATTAAAGGAATAAAGGTGCTGGCGGCAGTTGTCAGTGCCAAAGATATGGATGGCCTGCGCAGTATGGCCGACCTGTTAAGGGATAAACTGGTGAGCGGCATTGTGGTTTTAGGGGCAGATAATGCAGGAAAGGTAAGCCTGGTTGCTGCGGCCACCAAGGATATTGTAAAGCAAGGTGTTCATGCAGGAAAGGTAATTAAAGAAGTGGCCCAGGTGGTGGGTGGAGGCGGAGGCGGCCGCCCGGATATGGCCCAGGCCGGAGGAAAGGATGCATCTAAATTACAAGAGGCCATGGATAAGGCCTATGCTGTTATCGAGGGTCAGCTGCAGTAACTGATGAATGCTAAAAGCCGACCCCAAAGAGGTCGGCTTTTAGCTGTTACTGATTTTCAGAATATGGACCGTAACCATAACCGGGACCACTGAAAAGTAATAAAATGAGGATTAAGAAGATAATGAAACTTTGCTGGCCATAACCACCGTAGTAACCCATATTGCGACCTCCTTTTAACAATCTTGTTACATCAATATAATATGGGTAGAGCGTGCCATGGGTTACAATAATATTTTTCCAAGTAAAGGAGATTTGCTGTTTCCAGCGAATACTTGTTGTTAAATGGGCAATATTACAAGTGGGAGGTTTTGCCATGACTAGGGATTTTTCGCAAGATACTGTTATGTTTAAGGTGCAAGCTGAGGAAGAGAACAAGGCCAGGGATATATTGATGACAGTTTATGCTGCATTGGAAGAGAAGGGCTACAACCCCATCAATCAGCTTGTAGGGTACCTGTTATCCGGCGACCCGGCTTATATTACCAGTCACGGCAATGCCCGCAGTTTAATAAGGCGCATGGAAAGAGATGAACTGCTCGAGGAATTGGTAAGGCATTATTTGGAAAAGAATAAGTAAAGTGTTACAGTTGAGGAAGTAATGGTTATGCAATATAGACTGTTGGGAAATACTCAAATTAAGGTTTCCAGGTTGTGCTTTGGTGCATTGACAATTGGTCCACTGCAAGCAAACTTGACCCTGCAACAGGGAGCTGCTGTACTGCGCAGAGCCCTGGAATGCGGGGTAAATTTTATTGATACTGCGGAGTATTACCAGACCTACCCATATATTAAAGAGGCAATAAAAGGATGGGACTCTGAGGTTTACATAGCCACCAAGAGTTACGCCTATACCGCTGAAGGTATGAAAGAAAGTCTGGAAACAGCATTAAGAGAATTAAACAGAGACTGGGTTGACATCTTTTTACTTCATGAACAGGAATCAAGATTGACAATAGAAGGCCATTATGAGGCCCTTGAATATCTTCTTAAGGCAAAGGAAGCCGGTAAGGTAAGGGCGGTGGGCATATCTACCCATTGTGTGGACGGCGTGCTTGCGGCAGCAAGCTTCAATGAGATTGATGTGATACATCCCTTAATTAACATTGAAGGTGTAGGTATTCAAGACGGCACTGTTAATGATATGTTAGATGCCATTAAAGTTGCCTACAATGCCAATAAAGGTCTTTATGGCATGAAGGCCTTGGGCGGTGGAAATCTGCTGGCCCGATATGATGAGGCGGTAGATTATGTACTAGCCCTGAATGAACTGGCGTCGGTGGCAATGGGTATGCAGACCCTTGACGAGGTTGATTATAATGTAAAAAAGTTTAACAATGAAAAAATACCTTTAGAGCTGCAGTTGCGGGTAAAGAGGCAACCAAGAAAACTGCATATCGACCGGTGGTGCCAAGGTTGTGGTGCCTGTGTGGAGAGGTGCCAGGCAGGGGCCTTAAGTTTAGTTGACAATAAAGCTGTGGTTAATAAGGATCTTTGCAGGTTGTGCGGGTACTGTGGTGCGGTGTGCCCGGAGTTTTGTATCAAGGTAATATAGGGGGTTTATATGAGAATAATGGGCCTGGATGTTGGCGATAAGACAATAGGGGTGGCCATCAGTGATTTAATGGGGTGGACGGCACAAGGTATTGAAGTAATTCGACGTACCAATGAAGAAGCTGATATTAATCGGCTTGCTGAGCTGGTAGATGAATACCAGGTTGAAAAGATTGTTGTCGGCTTACCGAAAAACATGAACGGCACCCTGGGGCCCCAAGGAGAAAAGGTGCAAATTTTTTCAACCCTAATCAAAAACAAATTGAGTTTACCATTGGAGTTTTGGGATGAGAGGCTAACCACTGTGGCAGCAGAAAAGCTGCTTATCGGTGCAGATGTCAGCAGAAAAAAAAGAAAAAAAGTGGTGGATAAAATGGCGGCGGCACTCATACTCCAAGGCTACCTGGATCGTCAATCTAATATGTAAATAAATAAGGCTCAATAATAAGGGTTAAAGATATTGACTTTTGGTTATAATTGGTATAGTATTCTTTTGATTATTTATATAAGAGGTGATAATTTGCCAGAGCACGATGAAGTGATCACACTAGTGGATGAAGAAGGACAAGAACACGACTTTACAGTGGTGGATATTCTTGAGATTAACGGTTCTGAATATGCTATTTTGCTACCTGCAAAGGAAGAAACTGACGAAGCGGTAATTTTAAAATTTGCCAAGGACGAAGATGATAACGACATTTTAATTGACCTTGAAGATGATGAAGAATGGGAAATGGTAGCTGATGCATGGGAGCAATTGGTGACTGAAGAAGGGGAAGATGCTTAGCTTAAAGGGCGCTTAATGCGCCCTTTAATGTTTCTTGGAGAAAATTAATAACAGTCATAATACTGCCGGACAAAATTATAATTTAAGTATAGTGTCTTCGGCCGGAGGGGTCTGAGGTGAGAAGTAAATGTATCACTGTTGGCATAGTGACTGTTATATTGGTGCTGCTGCTTGCAGTTGCTTATGCAGGCAAATGGTACCTGGCATTTTCATCCCATGACATAATGCCCGGCATAAAGGTCAGAGACCTAAATATCGGTGGCATGGGTAAAGAGGAAGCGGGTAAAAGGTTGCTTCTTTTAGAAAAACAAATGAAAGAAATACCGGTAACCTTAACCTACGGGGAAGAGCGGTGGCAAATTCAGCTCCACCAGGTGGGTTTTGAAATTGATAAAGAGGCAACCCTAGGTAAGGCAATGCAGTTAGGTAAGAAGGGCAATGTTGTTGAACGGTTAAAAACAAAAAGGAAAATATCTGTCGAAGGTTATAATCTTTACCCGGTGGTTCAGGTGGACGGTGAAAAGTTAGCAGCAGTTATAGACCTGTACGCACCCCATTTAAATGTTGAGCCGCAGGATGCTGCCTTTCTTATTGATGATAATGACCGGGTGAAAATTACTCCCTCCCGAACCGGGCGAAGGGTGAACATAGAAAAAATTAAAGGGAGCTTGGAAAAAGAAATTTTGGCTTCTTCGGATATTGTAATGGCCATTCCTGTGGAGGATGTACCCCCGGCCTATAGTACCGAAGATATTGAAAATATGGGCATAGACGGATTGCTTTCTACTTACACCACCAAGTTTGATGCCAGTCTCATTAACAGGTCTTACAATATTAAGGTGGCAGCAAACGCCCTGGATGGGCTCTTGGTTACTCCCGGCCAGGAGGTTTCTTTTAACGAGGTGGTGGGCCCCCGCAGTTCAGAGGCGGGATATAAGTCAGCCCAGGTGATTATAAATAATGAATTTGTTGAGGATGTTGGCGGGGGCGTTTGCCAGGTGTCTTCTACCCTTTATAACGCTGTGTTGTTAGCGGACTTGATAGTATCCCACCGTAAAAATCATAGTATTCCCGTTACTTATGTTCCCATAGGAAGAGATGCCACTGTGGTATACGAGTACGTAGATTTTAAGTTTCAAAATAATACCGGCAGGTGTCTGTATATTAAGGCTACCGTTGGTGAAGGGCAGTTAACCATAAAGATTTTCGGCAATTCCAGGGCCAACCGAGAGGTAATAATTAACAGTTGGATAGAAGAAGTTATCGAACCGGAAATTATATATGAAGAAGATGAAAACTTGAAACAGGGACAGCAGGTGGTTAAGCAAGAGGGAGTTAGAGGTTATGTGGCCCATGCTGAGAGAGTGGTAATGATAGAGGGGGTTGTAATCAAGCGGGAGCAATTGCCTGTAAGTAAATACAGCCCCATAAATAAAATCATTGCCGTGGGAACGGCCAGCCCGGAACCGGTAATTGTTCCACCAAAGAATAAGAACCAATCATCTAACTAGATTGGTTCTTTTTATTAAATACAGCGGACTCTATACCCTGCAGGTGATCGTACATTGCTTTTTGTGCAGCTTCGGAATCGGAGTTTGCAATGGCCTGATAAATTATCAGGTGTTCTTGTAATAGCTTATGGGGCAGTTTGGGATCACGGTATAACTCAACCCTGGCTGTGCGCATTACATGCATCATGGTGTCTGCTATGGTGGTCATCAATCGCAAGACCATGGTATTGCTGGCGGCTTTTGCCACAGAATAGTGAAAGGCCAAATCGGCTCTGTCGCCTAAATCGCCATTTTCAATATCCTTTGCCATTTGCTCCAGTGCCTTTTTCATGGCCGTTAGATCTCTGCCGCTACGCCGTTTAGCAGCCAGTCTGGCACACTCGACCTCCAGAATCTTTCTTAATTCCATTAATTCACTGGCGGTTTTTTGGTCGGCTTGAAGCACCAGGGAAAGTGCATCGGCAATGGAATCTGCGCTGGCTTCCCGTATATATGTGCCTTCACCGGGGCGAATTTCAATAACTTTCATGGCTTCCAGCGCTCGAAAGGCCTCCCGCACTGCCGATCTGCCCACCTGCATCTTTTCAGCTAACTCGCGTTCAGACATTAACTTGTCCCCTGGCTTTAAACTGCCCTTTGCAATTAAACCCTTTATTTGGTCTATTATTTCTTGATAAATCTTTTTGGTGCGAATGGGTTGAAAATCCATAGTAACACACCTTCATTCTTTTTTAATGTAGCAAAAGTTAAATATACAAGAAAAGTTAGTACCCGCTTTAATAATTGAGGCATAACTTTTCTTGTACTTATATTATAATAATTAAATAGTTATGACAATAGAATATTTAGTCATTAAGTCTTTCAGCTAATAATTCAACGGTATGCTTTGCCCTTTGCTTAGAATTGGCCTTATCCAGGCCGCCGCCAATTTGCATCAAGCAGCCGGGGCAATCCATAGCTACTATTTCTGCACCGCTGTCTTTAATATTAGCTAATTTTTGCTGCAATATGGGCTGTGAAAGCTCAGGGAAGCGCAGGGTATATGAGCCGCCAAATCCACAACAACGGTCAGACCAGGCCATTTCCTTGAGATCTAACCCTGCAGCCCTAATTAATTGCCTGGGCTCTTCAAAAATGCCTAGATGACGACGCAGGTGGCAAGAGTCGTGATAGGTCACAGTGGTGGTATCTTTGGATTTTAATGCCAATGTTTTACCGCCGTCGGTCTGGGTAGCAACAAAGTTTGAGAAGTCCTCAACTTTGTCTGCAAATTCCCTTGCCCTTTTTGCCCACTGTTTGTCTTCTTGTAAAAGGCTCACATAATCGTGCTTAAGTGCTGCGGTACAGGTGGGACAGGCGGTAACTATATAGTCCACACCGGCTTTTTCGAAGGCTGCAATGTTTTGTTTAGCCAAATTGGCCGCTGCCTCTCTTGCACCCATGTGACTGGCCGGTACTCCGCAGCATGCCTGCTCCAATGGGTAAACCAGCTGCATATTCATGTTCTTAAGAATTTTATTTACCGACCTGCCCAGGTTTGGGTAAACAAAATCAATTAAACATCCACCAAAGAAGCCCACTTTATACTTAGGGCTGTTGACGGTGCCCAATTCATTTAGCTGCTCACGGAAGGGTTTATCTGCAAGGGCCGGCAAGCTGCGCCCCTCTGTTAAACCGGCTAAGAACATTGGCAGGTGACGCACCATCTTGTCCTTTACAAAGGGCTTTTGTGCTTTGCTGGCCACCTTCAGCATGCTGTGGAAGAGTTTTCTATTGGGCAGAAGGCTATTTAATAAAAACTTTTGTCCGGCGGGCAAGCCGTTTTTTGCCACAACCCTGTTGCGCAGTTCCAGTATTAGTTTTGGGATATTAACTTTACCGGGGCAAACCTCTTTACAACGTTCGCAGCTGATACATAGGTTCTGCAGTTCGCCGGCGTCTTCAAAATTATTAAAGAAGGCCGTTAAAACGGTGCCGATGCCGCCGGTATATACGCTGCCAAAAACGTGCCCGCCCAACAGCTGGTAAATGGGGCACACGTTTAGGCATGATGCACAACGGATGCACTGCAATGCCTCGTTAAATATTTCATCGTCTTTCATTTTGGTACGACCGTTATCCATTAATACGATGTGCAGTTCTTTTGGTTGTACAGTACCGTCTGGCAGTGCCGTGGGGGTGGGACCTGTTATCATGGTGACGTAACTGGTTAATTGTTGGGCTGTTGCACTGCGCGGTAGGCATTCCATTATGGGTCCGGCATCTGAAAACTTTTCCACCAATTTTTCCATTCCTACCAGTGCCACATGAATGGGTGGTAGGGTGGTTGTAAGTCTGGCATTACCTTCGTTGGTTAAAATTATAATGGTGCCGGTTTCAGCCACCGCAATGTTGGCCCCTGATATTCCCATATCTGCCGATAAGAATTTTTCCCGTAATTCACTCCGGGCTACTTTTACCAGCTTAGGAATATCATCAGACAGACGTTCATTTACCTCTTTAGAAAATATTTCTGCCACCTCAGCTCTGGTCAGATGGATTGCTGGCATGACCATGTGAGATGGAGATTCTCCTGCCAATTGTATAATCCATTCCCCTAAATCCGATTCCGCTGCCGTGATGCCGTTTTCTTCAAGGAAGTGGTTAAGGTAAATTTCTTCCGATGCCATTGATTTTGACTTAATAACTTGTTTAACATTGTTGGCCAGTGCTAAATCGCGGATATAGTTTTTGGCGTCATCGGCGGTCTTAGCAATGTATACCTTGGCACCTCTGGCTTCTGCGTTCTTCTTGAACTGTTGGGCCAGTTCTTCCATTCGTTTAGCTGCAGATCCTTTTTTATCAGCAATTTGACTTCGCAGCGCCTCAAAATCTTTGCCTTTATAGGCCCTGGCCCTGGCGTCAACATAGGAATCTGCAAAACGGCCCAGTGCACCTTGTAGATTGGGGTTGTCCAGGGCATTTTGGATTTTTTTCTTCATATTCCGGCAGCCGCTCATTGTGCATCACCTCCGGCTCTATCAACAAAAATTACCTTTAACTCAGCAGGTCCATGTACGCCAATGGTAAGCACACGCTCGATGTCTGCAGTGCGACTGGGCCCGGTGATAAATGAAATGTAGCCCGGAAGTTTGTCTTTGTTTTTACCAATAATTGATAATGCCTCTGACAAATTAGCGACGAGACTTTCTGTTTTTACCAAAGCAACATGAACATTTGGCAGTGTGGATACCAAGCGTTGGTTGACGTCAGTTGAATCTTGCTGTAGTGATCCGATTTCAGCAATGGCCATATCCATTTCGGACAGGCCCATACAGGCATCTTCTGCATTTTTACGTAAATCTTCAGTGTGCACAGCGGCCTTTATTTCAGCAGATGACAGGCACTTATCAACCATGGGGGATGGTGCGGCTACAATTTTCTTATAGCCGCCCTCTTCAGTTATGGTTGTGAGCAGTGCCGCTGCTTCCTTGAGGTCCTTAACTCTATAGACCTGGGCAGAGACCGCCTCTGCCTTTTGTTTAAACTCAGCGTAAAGGCTTTCTGTTTCATTAATTTGTTTTGTCAACATTAACCCCTCTTTTCACTGCCGTTGCGATAGGATTCAGCCAGTAGTTCAACTGTGTGCATTACCGATTGGGTCATTTTTTCTTGGGTTAAACCGTCGGTTAACTGCATGCGACAAGAACCACAGCCTGTTACCACCGTATCGGCTGCCGATGATTCAATATCGGCTAATTTAGACTCTAAAATATTATAGGATAAATTGTAATGGGTTAAGCTAAATGAGCCGGCGCCGCCACAACAACGATCGGGCTGTTTCAAAGGGTTAAATTTAATCCCCGGTATGGCTTTGATTATTTCTATTGGCTCAGTGACTGCCCCCATACCGCGACCCACGTGACAGGGTTGGTGGTAGGTCACTGTTTTATTGACAGGCCCTAATTTTTCAGTTTCTAAACCCAATTGGTTAATTAGGTATTGTGTAAAGTCATAGGTCTTTTCAGATAGCATTTTTGCATTTTCGCCATATCCCGGCAGATCACTTAACAGCTCGGGGTAGTATTTTTTAAAGGCTTCACCGCATGTGCCACATACCGTGATAATGGCGTCCACTTCATATTTACTAAAAATGTTGACGTGAGATTTGGCCATTTCCACTGCGGTCTTTGTGTCACCATGCATTAATACCGGTACCCCGCAGCAATGCTGTTCTTTTGGCACAATAACTTCAACGTCATTGTGTTTCATAACTTCAAGTAATGAGTAGCCCACCTTGGGATAAACAAAGTTAGCGGTGCAGCCGCTGAAAAAGGCAACTTTCTTTTTTGCCTTTGCGACTTTATTTACTTCAGGCACTGTTGCCAGGAATGATTTATCCGCCAAGGCAGGTATAACCCGGCGCAATTCCAAGCCACTTACCGGATAGCGGGGGCTCATTTTGTTACCCTGCCGCTTAAAGAAGAGACCTTGGGTTTTAGAACCTATTTTCATCCCTGTTTTAAACAAGGAAGGGTTGGAAAGACATTTAAATATTAGATTTTTAGCCAATGGCAAACCGCGTTTTTTAACTAATTCCGATCTGGCGGCAAGAACTATTTTATCCGGCTGCACACCGCAAGGGCAGTTGGCTGCGCAGGCTTTACAGGTGAGGCATTTATCAAAAACAGCTGTTAACTCATCGGTGGGCTGTATCTCACCGCTGAGAATTCCTTCAGCTAAACGCACCTTACCCCGGGCCACCATTGCTTCAGCTTTTGTTTCCTTGTACAGGGGGCACACTGCTTGGCAGTTGCCACACTTCATACACTTAATTACTTCTTCTTCAATTTCCGGAAACTTTTTTAAATAACTCATGCTTACCCCCCTTACTTAGAGACGATTTTTCCAGGGTTTAACAGGTTTTCGGGGTCCAGTGCTTCTTTAATTCTATTTAGAACATATATACCGCTTTTGCCTAATTCCCATTCTAAGAAACGGGCCTTAGCGATGCCGATGCCGTGCTCACCTGACAGTGTGCCGCCAAGCTCCAATGCCTTTTTAAATATTTCCTCTACCGCCTGATGCACCCTTTCCATTTCCTCTTTATCCCGTTCATCGGTTAGGATGGTGGGATGCAGGTTGCCGTCACCTGCATGGCCAAAGGTGCCAATGTTCAGATTATACTTTTCAGCTATTTCTTCAATGGCCACCAGCATTTCTGTAATGTTACTGCGGGGTACGGTGGCATCTTCCAGCACTGTGGTGGGTTTAACCTGTGCCAATGCCGGCAGTGCTGCCCGGCGCGCAGTCCATAAATTGTCACGTTCTTGATCGTCCTTGGCTTCTTTAATATTACCTTGGTTGTCATTGACAATTTTCTTAACAATTTCTGCTTCCTTGTTTACTACTTCAGCAATGCCATCCACTTCAATCAGTAAAATGGCACGGGCATCGGTGGGTAGGCCCACCTTAGCAAAGTTTTCAACTGTGCGTATGGTGACCTGGTCCATAATTTCTAAGGTTGCCGGTATTACCTTATTACTTACAATACCTTTGATGGCGTTGCCTGCATCTTCTAAACTGCCAAAGGTAGCCAACATGGTGGCCCTTGATTGGGGGGCAGGAATTAATTTAACGGTAATTTCAGTGATGATACCTAAAGTGCCCTCTGCTCCGGTGAATAACTTTACGAGGTCGTAGGCAGTAACATTTTTCACTGTTTTTCCACCAAAGCGTGCCACCTGACCGTTGGCCAACACCACTTCTAAACCCATCACATAATCTTTGGTAACACCGTACTTTAAACCCCTTAAACCACCGGAACACTCCGATACACTGCCTCCCATGGTGGCGGTGGTCACTGTGCCCGGATCGGGGGGATAAATTAAACCGTGAACTGCCACTGCATTGTTTAAGTCTTGGATAATAACGCCCGGTTGAACAACTGCAACATGGTTATCGGCGTCCACTTCGATAATTTTATTCATTTTTAAAGTAGACAGCACTATACCGCCCTCTAAAGGAATGCTGCCACCGCTTAAGTTGGTGCCAGAACCCCTGGGATATATGGGAGTTTTAAATTCTTTAGCAATATTTACAATTTTAACAATGTCATCGGTACTAGTGGGAGTAACCACCACATCGGGAGTTTTGCTTGGCATGTCTGGGGTGGCATCAAAGGAATAACAAATTAGTTCCTCATGTTTGGTAATGACATTATCTTTGCCAAGGGCTTTTTCCAGCTCTTGAATAACTTGCTGCTTGGACATTGTTAATCCTCCTTAATTTTAAAGTCCTGTGCCCTGAACAATGTTCAGGGCGCAGGTTATATCATCACAAGACCTTTATAAAAGTGTACCTATGGCAAAACCACCGTATATTAATAGTAAGCCAACCAGGCCCACTACAAAGGCGTAAATGGCACAGGGTATTGCATTTCGCCTAATAATAACCCCTTCAACGCCCACAAGGCCCACCGTTGCACAGGCTGCCACCACGTTGTGTACACAAACCATGTTACCGATGGCACCACCAACGTTTTGTAGAGCCAGTATAGCAACACCGGATATGCCTAACTGCTGAGCCACCTCAAATTGGAAGGAGGAGAACAAAACATTAGATACGGTGTTAGAACCGGCCATAAATGAACCTAATATACCAACAAAGGGTGCTACCAAGGGCCATGCGGCACCAACCAACTCGGATGTGGCAGAGGCCATGGTGATCATCATACCGTCAATTCCCTTTAGGTTAACAGAGGATTGGGTCATAACCTGCACCATTGCCACTGCAAATAACAAGGCAATGGTGGCACCGGTTAACTGCTTAAAGGTACTTACCCAAGCGTCTTTCACTTTCTCTGCGGGCATTTTATGCAAGAAGATGGTAATTATCGCCACCAAAATAAAGGGTATTGTGCCGGGTACATACAGGTATTGTAGAGTGTAGTTGATACCGCTGCCCATGATGTTTGCCCATCCGATAGATTGAGCTTGTAAAATAGCCTTTAGGCCAATGGCATCAATACGGGTTACAACCAGGATTAACGCAATTAAAACGTAGGGTGTCCAAGCAAGCCACAGGGGCATGTTGCCGCTGTCTTCGTCTTTTTCTACCTTAAAAGTACCTTCCCAGTTACTATCCCACTTATCTTTGGAGGGGAATTCCCAAGTATCCTTTGGTGTTAAGAAATTGCTCTTAGCTGCTAATAACACGATGGGAAGACCAATCAATGCACCAACCAGAGAGGGGAATTCGGGCCCCAAGAAATAGGCAGTAAACATATAAGGTACTGTAAAGGATAAACCGGCAAACAGGGCAAAGGGTGCGGCGGCTAAACCGTATTTAACACCGCGCTTTTCCTTCGGTCCAAAGAATGCCGTTAACATACATATTGCCAAGAGCGGCAGGAATGTACCGACTATCACGTGGGGTATCGCACTCCAAAGGGCAATTTGCTCTAAAAATACATAGTGGTTACCTTGCCCAAGTATGGATGCAACGGTATCTTGCATTGCAGCGCCCACACCGCCGATAACCGGGGTGCCAACCGCACCGAAGCTTACAGCGGTACTGTTAAATACCAAGGCAATCATTACCGCGGCCAGGGGCGGGAAGCCCAAACCAACCAGCAGTGGTCCTGCCAATGCCGCCGGAGTACCAAAGCCTGCAGCACCTTCAATAAATGAACCAAATAACCAACCAACGATAATGGCCTGTACGCGGCGGTCGGCTGATATGCCGTAAAAGCCGCGGTTAATAGAAGCCATGGCACCGCTGTTTTTCATGGTGTTGAGAATCAAAATTGCACCAAAAATAATAATTAAAATGTTAAAGGCAGATAAAAAGCCAAATGTAGTTGATGCAATTATACGGTTAAACTCTACTCCCCACACTGCATAGGCAATGACTACTGCAAGAATCCAGGCAATGGGCATTACTTTCTTTGCCGGCCAGGAAAAAACAGTCATCATGACAATGGTGAATAGGATTGGCACAAAGGCAATCAGTGCCATGAGAAATAAGTTGTCCATTTGCTATGCCTCCCATGTTATTTAGTAATTGTTAATGGAGTCATATGCCCTTAGGGCACAATTGTTGTTACAAGGAAAAATAATTATTATTCCAAAGAAACTTGAGTTACCCCGAAGCCGGTTCGGGGTTGATGCTAATTGCTTTGGCAAATAACCCTGCCGGTTATGTCTTTAAGAGAGCTGCAACCGGTTAAAAGCATTGCGTGTTTTAACTCACTGTTATACTTTTCGATAATAAGGGCTACACCGTCTGCACCTCCGCCGAAGGCACCAACCACCAATGGCCTGCCTACTAAAACAGCGTCTGCACCTAAAGCCAGCAACTTAATAACATCCAGACCGGAGCGCACGCCGCCGTCGGCTAAAACGGTGATTTTATCGCCCACTGCTTGGGAAATATCTGCAAGAACCGTGGCGGCTCCTGGGGTGTGGTCCAGTACCCGACCTCCGTGGTTGGATACAACTATTGCTGCAGCACCTGCCTCAACAGCCATTTCCGCTTCATCAACGGTCATGATTCCCTTTAAGATAAAGGGCAATTTTGTACTGGAAACCAATTCTTTTACTTCTTCCTTGGTCTTTGGTCCCACCGGTTGGCCTTTTAATGCCATGGTTACCAGGCCGGCCCCATCAATGTCCACTCCTACGGCAATGGCGCCGCTTTGCTCTGCTCTTCTAATGCGCGCAAGGATTTCTTCCTGTGATCTTGGCTTAATAATTGGTATACCCCAGCCCTTTTCTTCAGTGACTGCTTCAATGCCAGAATCATACATAGCAGGGTCTGCCCCGTCACCGGTATAGCCAATGCTGCCTGCTTTTTTGCTTCCGGTGACTATCATACCAATAAACTCACGCTCAGTAATTGCCCCGCCCATGTTGTACGGAGTGCCGGTCATTGGTGCGGCCATGATTGGGGTGCTAATCTTATGGCCAAATAAGGTACAGGTGGTATCCACTTCCTTTGCATTGTGCATGGTGCGCATGTTTAATTTAATCTTGTTAAGGGCCTCCAGGTTAGCCTTAAATGCGGCACCGGTTCCCAGACCACCCATGCCCGGAACTTCTCCGGCACAGGCACGTCCGTCACAGACCGGACAAACCCGGCAATAACCTTTTAACTTTTTTTTGGCTTCTTCTCGTACAGATTGTAAGTCCACATTAACCCTCCTTTATAGTAATCTTATGGCGTGGTGGTATGACCAAATGACCTTTGAAATAGTAGATTTCAATACACCTTTATAAAATCCTGCTTATTTAGATTAAAAAAATCAAAAAATGTAGAATTATCAATATATTTATAGATGACATCAATAATTTTAGCACAGGCATGAGTATTATTGTATAGGTAAATATAGGTCATTGGCTATGATGTTTAATTTTTTGCTGTCTGGGTCCCAACGGACCTGATACCCCATGGCATTACTGAAGAAGTCAGGGGATACATATGTGGTATCACCAATGATCCTTGGAGTTGAGGCTAATGAATATTCTGTATCGTCAATTAAAAGCACAGGGTTATTCACCTGTACTGTGACTTGCAAATCAATACCCTTGACTATGATTGAATTTGTCTTCTTGTCCCATTGCACATAAAAACCTAAATACTCTACCAGTGGGCGCAAGGCTACCAAAACCTCGTCTTTTACTTTTATTGCATGACAGTGTTCAGGGGCAAGGTTTTCGTTGATGGTAATTATAACCTTCTCTGGGGGAGTATCCTCTATTAAATTTTGTTGATGATTAACTATTTTAACGGGAGTACCTATTGCTACCCTTTCGTATAACCAAAGGATGTCGTCGTTATGTAATCTTACACAACCCAGGGAAGCATAGGTGCCAATGGAGGCGGGGTTGTTATTTCCGTGTATACCATAGGGACCGCCGGGTGCTGATATTCCTAGCCATCTGGTGCCCAATGGGTTGTGAGGGCTGCCCCCGGGGATATTCAATTTGTAGTAGGGTGGGTTAATAATTTTATTGGTAATATAAAAATTACCTTCGGGGGTCAAAGAAGGGCTTTTGCCGGTGGCCACAGGGAAAACTCTAACCAGCTCGTTATTCTGGTAGAAGGCCAGTTGGTTTGTCCCTTTGTTAATAACTATTAGCTGATGTGTAGCCTTTGCCCATGAGGGTGTTACAAATATAATCATTATGAATAAAATAAGAATAAGAAAAAGGGATGTTTTTTTCACGGTCATTACCTCCCAATATCAGCTTTAAATAAATAGATATTAGGAAAGAGGTTAAAAAATGACTGTATTAACATTGACCGGTAGACCTTATGCCAAAGAACAATTATGCTATAATTTAATGAAAAGACGGTATGGGGGTATTTAATGCAGAAGGAAAGGGCAATTTTATTGGGGCTGATATCTTCAGAAACAGAGGAGATTCAAGAAGAAGCTTCATTAATAGAGCTGGAAAGGTTGGCTGAAACGGCCGGGGCGGAAGTGGTTGAGGTCTATAAACAAAGGCGCAACAGTCCCCACCCCAGAACCTTTTTTGGCAAGGGGAAGGTTGAAGAAATAAAAGAGGGTTGTGCACAATTAGGAGCGACACTGCTAATATGCGACCAGGAACTCACACCTGCCCAGCTGCGCAATCTGGAAGAAAACGTAGGGGTACGGGTTATTGACCGGACCCAATTGATTTTAGATATTTTTGCTCAGCGGGCGCGCACAAAAGAAGGCAAATTGCAAGTTGAGTTGGCCCAAATGAATTATTTGCTACCGCGACTAACGGGGCGCGGTGTGGAAATGTCACGACTGGGAGGCGGTATAGGTACCAGAGGGCCGGGGGAAACAAAACTCGAGGTTGACAAGCGGCGAATTCGCAAGCGGATTGCTGATCTGTCAAAGGAATTAAGTGAGGTGCGAAAACATAGGCGGTTGCACCGGAAAAATCGCCGCTCAGTTCCATTGCCTTTAGTGAGTTTAATAGGATATACAAATGCCGGTAAAAGCACCTTGCTTAATACACTGACCGATTCAAATGTATTGGCGGAGGATAAACTATTTGCTACCCTGGATCCCACAACAAGAAGGGTATTACTTCCCACAAATGAAACAATTTTGTTAACCGACACAGTGGGTTTTATACAAAAATTACCCCACCATTTAATTGCAGCTTTTAGTGCCACATTGGAGGAGGTAAAAGAAGCGGATTTGTTATTGCATGTGGTGGATGCCAGTCACCCAAACTTGGAACAACAGATTCAATCGGTTGAAGATGTATTAAAATCATTGGAAGCCGAGGATAAACCATCTATATTAGTACTCAATAAATCAGATAACTTAGCGGATGAGCCGGTGTTAAGTGCAGATATAAAAGCTAGGTACTTTGGAAAACCGGTAGCAATATCTGCAAAGTATAACCGGGGCCTTGAAAAGCTGTTGGAATCAATATCTGCGGCCTTATCCGCAAGAAGAGTTCGCACCACTTTTTTTATCCCCTTTACAGATTCTGCGATAATTTCATTGGTGCATCAGCATGGCAAAGTAATCAATCAGCGGTATGAAGAAAAGGGTGTTTCCATGGAGGTGGAGTTAGAGAGGATTTTAGCCGAACGAATTATGACTAGGCTAAAGAATTGACAGCGGTTCGCCTTAGGTTTACAGGGCAAGTGGTGGATAAGGATTAATTTTCATATAGTTCTGTGCTGAAATACCTTTCTCCGGTATCAACTAAAACCGTGAGCACATTCTTATTAGGCCCTAATTGCTCACCCACTTGGCATGCGGCCCACACTGCGGCACCGCTTGAAATGCCCACAAGGAGCCCTTCTTCCCGTGCCAGTCTTCTGGCAGTATTTATGGCGTCCTCATCGGTAACTGAAATTGGGCTATCTAAAATATCTAAATCTAAATTACCCGGGATAAAACCGTCCCCAATGCCCTGAATTTTATGTTTTCCCGGGGGCTTGCCGGCAATGACTGCAGAGCTTGCCGGTTCAACAGCATATGTTTTCATATGAGGAAAGTGTTTTTTTAATACCCGGGCCACGCCGGTAAGGGTTCCGCCTGTACCCACGCCAAAGACAATGGCGTCGATACTTTCTTCCCCAATTTGATGTAAAATCTCCAATGCCGTGGTTTTTTGATGAAATTCCGGGTTGGCCGGGTTTAGAAACTGATTGGGCATCCAAGAGTTTGGTATTGACTGAACAATCTCCCGGGCCTTATTCACCGCCCCTTGAACATCTTGGTCAGCAGGGGTTAGGATTATTTCCGCACCATAGGCCTTAATCAATTTTTTACGCTCGATACTCATGGTTTCAGGCATCACAATAATGGTGCGGTAGCCGCGCACTGCACCTACCATGGCCAAGGCTATCCCTTGATTGCCGCTTGTGGGTTCTACTATAACTGAATTTTGATTTATTATGCCTTCTTTTTCTGCAGCCAAAATCATTCCCAGGGCAGCCCGCGCCTTTGCACTACCGCTGGGATTTAAAAATTCAGCCTTAACTAATATGTTGGCAGGGCAGCTGTCTGTAATGCGATTTAACCGCACCAAAGGTGTACTGCCGATAGCTTCCAATATATTATTTAAAATGCTCGCCATAGAATACTCCTTTCCTTATATTATAACTATATATATTATGACCCAAGGTGGTTTAAAGTACCATAAAAAAGGGATTGACCACATGCAAAAGTAATGGTATTATAATACTTGCCCCTAGGGGCGTAACGCCAATAATTGGTATTGCAAAGTTTGTCTAAAAGATATATACTAAAGGGCACAACTCAAAAAATACCAGTTGACTTAAAAAAGCAAAGATGTTAAACTAAGAATTGTCGCTGAAACGGCGGCACAAAAAACTGGCAACAGATCTTTGAAAACTAAACAGCAAGAGATGGATGTAAAAGTTCTATATAATAGAACCACAAAATAGAACCACAAAATCTCGTCAAACGCAAAAGCGTGGAGAGTAATTCAGACAACGAAGAGCCAAAGAGCTTTTCCATAAGATGAATGGTTCAAAAAATACTCATTATTTTTTGAACATCATTATAAAAATTTTATGGAGAGTTTGATCCTGGCTCAGGACGAACGCTGGCGGCGTGCCTAACACATGCAAGTCGAACGGAGATCTACCGGTGAAGTTTTCGGACAGAACCGGTAACATCTTAGTGGCGGACGGGTGAGTAAC